>JAGVPR010000024.1 GCA_020052115.1 Candidatus Eiseniibacteriota bacterium | reverse complement strand
CCGGAGCCCGCGAGCGGTCGCGTGCGCGCGGCCGCGTCGCCCGAGCACTGGGATCGGTTTCCCGCCTCGTCCCAGGCTCGCAAGCAGAAGTGATACTCCGTGTCCGGATCGAGATTCGCGATTCGATGCCGCTGAGTCGTTCCGGGAGGCTCCGGAGCGCCGAGACCAGGGACCGTGACGGCCTCGTCCCATGAGGTCTCGTCAATCGGCGCATCGGAGACCCTCATCTCGTACGAGGAGCAGATTCCACGGTCGTCGCTCGGCGCGGTCCATGCGAGCGTGACCGAATTCGTGTCGGCATAGACCTGGCGCAGGTCAAGGACGGCCTCGGGAGGGGAAGAGTCGGCAGCCCCGGAGGGGACGATGGCGATCGGTGCGACAAGCGCAGTGTCGAACTCGAGATCGCCCCCCGGTCCGGCGATGATTCCCCCGGCGACGGTCGCGTCATCCTGGGAGACGTCGTACGCGGCGCCGGCGGTCAGGCCGAAAACGACGTGCCGAATCAGCGCCTCGCAGGCGGAGGGAGTCAGAGCGGCGAGGATCAGCAACAGCCGGACGTGCGCGACCCGGACCATGGGTCTCCCTTGGTGTCATTCGAACGGTGTTCCCCGGCGAGCGCTTCAAAGCGGGATTCCACGAAGGCTGCCCGCCGTCAGCGGGGCGCAAGGGGCAAGTTGAGCTTAGCCCGCTTCGTCCCCCTTGGCAACGCGAGAGGCCGCGGGAGAAACGGAGAGCGGAGGAGATGATCTGATCGGCGGCGGCTCAGCGATCTGAGATTCGGCAGAGCGGGTCCCCGACGACGACGGCCTGCCACGAGAGGTAAGGGAGAGACATGTAACAAGCTTCCGCCAGGTTGTATCCCGCGAGGTAGGCGGGGAACAGGATCTCGGGCCGGGCGCACGCGTCGAGATACGGTTCGTACGCGTTGCCGACGCCGCCGGTGACGCCCTCGCGGATGATGTCGGCCAGGAGCGACTGGGGGGTGCCTTCGAAGAAGGCCGACGGATTGCGGAATGATCCGGGACGCCAGGCGGGCGGGGGCTCGTGGAATGTTCGGGCGTCCGAGCTCACGAAACCGATGGCGACGGCGCCGAGGGCCCAGTCGTTGCAAGGTCCGCGGCCCGGATAGCGGCCGTCGTTGGATCCCCAGGAGCAGTACCCCATCACGCCCTTCTGGCCCGCCGTGGCCGCCGCGCTTTCCTCGAGGAGGACATCTGCGCCGCGCACGCGGAGCACCTCTGCGGCTCGCCGCATCCAGTCGTCTCCTTGGCCGGTCGTTCGCAGATCGAGGACGAATCGCCCGCGCGAGCCAAGCGCTGCGGAGCCCCGTCCGATCAGGGCCAGAACCTCATCCTCGGTGTAGGCGTCCAGCCGCGTCACGAGATAGAGGCTCCACGGTCTCTGGCCTTTCTCGGCGGCTGTCGCGGTGCTGTCACTTTCCCTGGCATGCGCGCCCTCCGGCTTGGGAGCCTCGGGCGAGGCCGCGATGTGCATTCCCCCCGTCAGCGCGGGGTCCGCGGCGAAGTAGGGATTCGGCATACGACCGTTCAGCGGATAGGGGCCGGTGATGATCTGCCGGTAGAGGAGCGCGATCTCGGAATCCACTGAGGCCCGGTTCCCCGCGGGGCCGTCGCTGCCGGAGATCTTCAGCGGCACCCCCTTCACGAGCACGATGTAGACGATCCGATCCACGATGCGGTTCTTCCACAGGTGTTCCTCGATCGGCTGGAGGATCGAGCGTTCGAAAACGCTCCGGCTGATCTCCTCGGTCCTCGGGGCTTCGAGGGTGAGGAGGTTCGCGAGCGGGATGGCGCGCGTCGAGACATAGGTTTTCGCGAGGCGAACCGATACCGCGTCCGCGGCGTTGGCCACGACCAAGACTGTGGCCGGATCGTCGGGCCCCGAAGGCGCCATTTTGCCTGTTGCCGTGGGCTCGAGCGCGAAGGCGGGTGTAAAGACGAGCGCGGCGACGAATGCGAGCGCCGCGAAGGTGGCCGCGGCCGCGGGGAGCATCGCCGGCAAGAGACGGGGACCGCCCACGCTAAGGCGCTATCCCTCGGACCCGAAGCTCGTTCGAAGAAGTCGTGCCGCCGGCCGTATCCTCGACCACGATGACGAAGAAGTACTCAGCGCCGGGCGTCGTCTCGTTGGGCGGGTCGCGATCGAGGCCGGTGACGACGGTGTTGAGCTGGTTCTTCTGAGTGACGGTCGCCCGGGGCGTGCCGGTCAGGCTCACACCCGGGTTGTTGCTCATGTACAGCTTGTACGCCGCGAAATCGGCCGCGGTGCTCTGGCTCCAGGAGAGAGAGACGCTCGTGGCCGTGGTGTCCACGAGACTCAGGCTCACGGGAGGCGGCGGATCGTTCGCCGTGTGCACCACGATCTCGTTGCTCGATGTCAGCGAATCGCCCGTGTCCACGACGAACATGCGGTAGTAGTAGTCGGTGTTGTCCTGGAGGCTGCGGTCCACGAACGCCAGGCTGGCCCGGTCCGTGACGGTCCGCACCAGTGTCGCGCCGGCCCCCACCGCGGGAGAGAGATCCCGGTAGAGCCGGTACTCGCTGAAGTCGTGGTCCTGATTGCCCGTCCAGGCGAGGTTGATCTGCTCCGTGGTCGCCCCGGGGCTTCCGCTCAAGGTCAAGGCGGCCGGAGGCGCATTCGTCGTCTGCGGACCGACCTCGTTGCTGGGCGTCCGCAGGCCGCCCGCGTCCACGACATAGATCCGATAGAAATAGCGCGTGTTCTCCGTGAGCCCGGAGTCTCGGTGCGTCGTCACGTCCGCGCTGTCGAACGTGGCGAGCAGCTGATCGGTCAGATCAACCGACGGCAGCGTCGAGCGGTAGAGGGCGTACGACGCGAAATCCTCGTCGCCGCTCCGCGTCCAGGAGAGCGTCAATTCCGTGCGCGAGACGGCATTCGGTTCGGAGAGAGTCACGGCGGCCGGCGGCCGGTTCTGGATCGAGCCGCTGACCTCGTTGCTCTTGGCGATGGAGCCGGTCGAGTCGTACACGTGGACCTGGTAGTAATAAGTCCTGCCGCCGTCGAGGTTGCTCTGGTCGATGTAGGTGGTCGTGGTCAGCGAGCTGATGTCGGTGACGTTGACCCTCGTCGGGGCGGTGTCGGCGTTGGGCGTCTCAGCGCGCACGATCCGATAGAACGCGAAGTTCGTCGGCCTCGCCTGGCTCCAGCTGAGGGCCAGCGTGATCTCGGTGGGGTTCGTCGGCGTGGAGAGCGCGACGGGATCGGGCCCCCGGTGGATCGTGAGCTTCTGCTCCGCGTTCACGGCGAGAGCCGAGTTGCCTGCGAGGTCACGGAAGCGCCCGATCACGATCCCGTCCTGTAGCTCGATCCCGCTCTCCACCGTGTAGTCCAGCTCGTAGGCTCCGTCGTCGGCGGCTCCGTCACCGTGGGTCCCGTCGTCCCAGAGCACGAGCCCCGTGCGCACCGTCCCCAAATCCACAGTCGCTTCTCCATCCACTTCGCGCGCTTCGAGTCGGAACCGCACGAGATCACCCGGAGCGACGACGCTCAGGCCCGTGTGGAGCACGCGCTCGATGGTGGCCTGCGTGTCCAGAAGGATGTCGTCCGAGAAGACGGACGTTCCATTCCCGCCTGCCGTGACGAACTGCGCGTAGACCGTGTGCGCGCCGTCCTCAGGTGGAAGCGTCCACGTCTTCGACGCCGCGAAGGTCTGCGCCGGCAAGCCGTCGAGGGCGGGCGAGTCGCCGATGCGGACAGCGGTCGTTCCCGACGGCGCCGTGAGCGCCACGGTCACCTGGCGGGACGCGGTCACCTCCGCGCCGGCTTCGATGAGGACGCCGAAGACGCCGGGGACCGCTTCCACGCGACCGGAGCGCTTGCCCTCGAGCAGGTTCGTGAGCACGGCCGACACCTGATAGAGGTAGGGCGCGCCGTTGGTCAGGCCGATATCCGGGTACTGGAGGCCGGAGATGGAGTCCACCAGCGCTGTCTCCGTCTCGCCCGGGTCGCGGCGATAGATGTAGTACTTGCCGACGTTCGTTTCGTCGTCCACGTCCCACTCCAGCTCCACGCGCCGGTCGCCGACGCTCGCGCGAAGATCGGTGATCTGCGCCGCCTTCGGTCCCCCTCCGTGGATCGGATCGCGCGGGTTCACGACGCGTTCCGAGTGGTCGTCCCAGCAGGAAAGGGGGGAGAGCAGCACGGCCAGCACGAGCAAACGCGCCGAGCGCGGGAAACGCGAGAGCGGGAAAGATCGCATCGTCAGAACTCCATGCGGAACCCGGCCATCAACTCTCCGCCGGATCCGACCTGCGAATAGAACCCCTCGCTCGATGACGGGTAGAAGAGGACCGCATCCAGAATATTGACCGCCCAGACCGCGCCCGCAGCATAGACGGCGAGACGCCGCTGGTCGTACTGGTCCTCGGCCTTCGAGCGTTCTCTCTCCATGACGCCGTAGAGCCTCCGGATCTCTGCTTCGTTCTTCTCGTTCTCGTAGGCGTGCTCGGCGTCACGGAGGGCATCCACGCGGTCCTGGTACTGGAAGTGCTCGATACCCACCCACGCCAGCGCACCGATCTCGAGAGCGCCGAAGATCACCGATTTTGTTTTCTGGCCGCTGTAGCGCTGGCCCCATCCCGGGAAAAGAACGGAGCGCGCGATCCCTTTCCAGCGGAGCTTTTGGGACATCTGGATCGAGAGGGTGCGGTTCGCGCCGGGATCCAGGTAGAGGGTCGAGCGCCATTCCTCGTAGCCGGGCGCGTAAGCGCTCACGTCGTAGCGACCCGAGAGCCCCCGCGCCACCGTGAACGGAGCGCGCCCGCGCACGGTGTGTTCTCCCTGGAGCACGACGAGCGCGCCCGGGGGCTGCGACGTCACACTGAAGGCCGTGGGGGCCAGCAAGGAGTCCGGAGGCGTCGTCTGCGCGTCGCAACGTGAACCGTGCACGGCTGCCGCGAGCACCATGAGGAGCGCCACGCGGACGACCGCTCGGGCCGCCCGCAGCGCGCGCGTAGCCTCGGGCATTCGCAGATTCGCAGTCGAAGTTGGCATGATCCCCGGGATGTTATCCCACGCGCACAGAGACCGCAAGGCGTCGCAGGAAGAAAGGAGGCGGGGGTCCGGCGTGCCGCCAAACCCCCGCTCTTGCTGGCCTATCCGGCCTGGCCGGAAAGGGATGCTTCCTTAGGCCGAACGCTTCCTGCGGAACCTGAAGCCGGCCGCGCCAGCCAGACCCGTACCCAGGAGGAGCAATGAAGCCGGCTCCGGGATCGGGTTGACCTGGTTCAGGCTGCCGATCGTCATGTCGTCGAAGCCGAAGAAGTCCGTGCCGGCAGCCGTGTTGCCGAAGGAGATTCCGACATACTGCGTGGTCGTGTCATAGAAGCCGAAGTACAGGACCGACCCGCCGCTGCCGTTCACGGTGTTCGGGATAACCAGGTTGGTCACGCCGCCGTTCTGAAGCGCGAGCGTCACCTGCCCGGAGAAGTCGCCGATGTCGATGCCGTAGAAGCCGAAGGCAGCGATCGGATTCGTGAACGCGATCGAGAAGACGTCGCCCGTCTCCCAGTACTTGTCGCCGGAGATCGGGTAGCGGCCGAAGCCGTTCGTGCCGGCCGGGACGCTCTCGACATAGCCGCTGCCGTTGAGCGTTGCGGTGCCGGCGCCCGGGAAGTTCAGCGCCAACGGAGCCGCCGTGAACTGCGCGAAGCCCTCGAAGGTCTCCGTGCCGACGCCGACGAGGTTCGAGAGGAAGGACGTGCGAGCCGCATCCGCATTCGGATGGGACGGCAGGCGCGTACCCTCGCCCAAACCGAGGTCCTCACCAAAGAACGTGACGGGGGCCGCGCTCGCAACGATTGGCAAGGCGAGCAAGAGCGCTGCCGTCAGTGCGAACGGTGCGATAAACTTTCTACTCATAGCGGTTAGACCTCCAGAACGAGAGAACGAGGATTACCGTCTTGAGGACGGCCGGTCTGGTCACCCCCTGCCAGCTTGGGGGCGTCCGAAGAAGCAGTATATTTTTACCATGGAACGGCTCCGCGAATCAAGCTCAAAAGTAGCTGGCCTGAAGAAATGTGAGCCGCGAGCACGTCAGGAGGGCACTTCCGGATGATGAGAAAACGGACTCCGGTCGTCGCTCGCAGACTTCAGGAGCGAGCGGCCTGCATATCGGGATGATCCGGATACCTATCTCTTTTGGCGGGATATATGAGTCTTCTTTCTCGTGCCTTCCCTGTGAGAACACGGTCGTGGTTCCCACGCCTGGCTCGGAAAGGGCGCGCGTTCGATCCCGCGTAGCGGAATAGCTGAAAGCAAAGACCTGCATATCCGTCGTAGGCCGCCGGCCCGAGAATCGGCTAGAATACCGAGCGACCATGACCCCGACCTCCACGTCAGCTCCACCCGTGACCCCGCCGGCCGCGCGAATCCCGGTGGCGGCGCTCCTTACGGCGCTGCTCATAGCGGGCGTCTTTGCGGGCACGTTTCGATCGCTGTGGGGGACCTGGGAGCACAACCCCAATTACTCGCACGGCTTCCTCATCCTTCCGGTCAGCCTGGGGCTCCTCTGGCTAAAGCGGAAAGAACTCTCGGCCGTCCCCCGGAGCCCGTCCTGGTGGGGTCTCGCTCTTCTCGGCGCTTCTCTTGTCATGCTCGTTGCGAGCGCCCGCATGGACACCACGATATTCCAGGGCTACGCGTTCATCGGCGCGCTCGCCGGCCTGGCGCTCTATGCGGGCGGGTGGATGTTCACGCGCAAGATCCTCTTCCCGATCGGGTACTTGGTGTTCATGCTGCCGTTTCCTCCATGGTTCGTTCACAAGCTCTCCTTCGGGCTCAAGCTGCTCGCAGCAAGAGGCTCCTGCAGCATCTCGCGCGCGGCCGGCATCCCGCTCATGGAGGACGGGCTCTCGATCTACTTCGCCTCGGGCGCGATGAGGATCGAGAATGCGTGCAGCGGTATGCAGTCTCTCATCGCACTCATGGCGCTCGGCGCGCTGTTCGCCTACTTCGCGCGCGGCTCCTGGCCGAAGCGGCTGCTCCTGTTTCTGCTGGCCATCCCGATCGCGCTTCTGGCGAATGTGATCCGGATCACGTCGCTCTGTTTCGTCGCGAACTTCTCGAACGTCGAGAAGGCGACCGGGCTCTTCCACGACGTCTCGGGATACGCGCTCTTCGGCATCGCTTTCGTGGTGCTGCTCGCCGCGAAGAGGCTCCTCCGATGCTGAAGCGCTTGAAGGGTTCGGCGTACCTGCCGGTGCTCTTGCTGGCGCTGGCCGCCGCTGTGCTCTATTCGTCGCGCCCGGAGAGGCTGACGGGCGTGGATTTCGGGAGGATCCCGGAGAGTTTTCCGGGTTGGAGGGGGCGTGACATCGCGGTGGATCCGGTCTCTGTGGAGATTCTCCAGCCGGACGCCATCTTGATGCGGCGCTACGAGGACGCAGAGGGCCGGCCCTCATGGCTCTGCATCGTCTACCACCAGAACAACAAGTACGGCGCGCACGACGTGCCGGTCTGCTATACGTCTCAAGGCTACGCGAAGAAATCGCTCGATCGCGAACAGATCGCCGCCGGTCCCGGCGGCCTCACGGTGAACCGCCTCGTGGCGGGGAAGACGCACGACACCCGCGTGGTTTACTACTGGTTCGTCACGGGAGGCGAGTACTTCGCCGACGCGGGTGAATTCCGGCGCGCGCAGATGATCTCCGGACTGATCCACAACCGCAGCCACGGGGCGCTCGTTCGCCTCGAGACGCAGATTCAGGACGCTGACGTGGCCGGAGCGGAGGCGCGCCTTCGGGACCTGACGGCGCGCGTCGTCGAGAATTTACCCCGGGCATTCTCCGCCGGCCGCTGAGGCCCGGGATCTGGAATTCGCGCCGGCAGGCAGGGAGGACCGTGTTCCACCAGCTCAATACCGCCGTCTGGTCGTGGGTCGAGTCGTTCCGGATCTCGGGGAAGGGACGGCTCTGGCTCCCCTTCGTGATCTTCTTCGCGTTCCAGCTCGTGATTCTGTTCATGCTCGTTTCGTTCGCGCACCCGCTTCTGGCCTGGATTCTGGCTCCGGCCGTGCGGGCCCTGTTCGGAGAGACGGCCACGCACTACCCGATGAGCCTCGTCGTCCTGCCGCCCGTGTTCGCCGTCACGAATCTCGTGGTCGGCGCGTTCGTGTGGGTGCTCTCGCTCGTGATGGCCGTGTCGCTGTTCACCGCCGCTTTCCAGAAGACGCAGCTGAGCACCGGCCAGGCGTTCCGCCAGGGGCGGCGCGCCTATCTGGACGTGCTGCTCACGCAAGCGCCGTTCGTCGTCCTCGTCGCGATTCTCGTGTTCGTGGTGCCTCGGCTTCTGCCCGCCGGCGCCGGGGATTCCCCTTCGGGGATGATGGTCCGCCTGCAGCGGTACGGAACGGTGGCCGCCGGGATCGTTCTCGAGGCGCTCTTCGTCGCGGCACCGCTCTACGTCGTGCTCGACGGGCTGCGCGCGCCCGCAGCGCTGGCCCGCGGATTCCGCTTCTTCGCGCGGAACGTCCCGGGGCTGCTTCTCTTGGTGGCCCTGCCGGCGGTGCTGCACCTGCCGCTCGGGTTCGTAGACCGGCGCTGGAGGGAGATTCTCGAGAAGGGCTCGCCGGAACTTCTCATCGCGGTGGTGTTCGTGGATGCGCTGCTCTATGTGCTGACGAATTTCGTGCTGGTGGGCGGGGTGACGCGGTACTACCTCGCCCGTCGCGTGTGAGGAGTTCATGATGCATTCAAGACGATTGGCCCCGGCGGCTGTGGCCCTTCTCGCTCTCGCTCTTTCGCTTGCGGGCTGCCGCGATTCAACGTGGCGTCGGTACCAGGCGGAGCGCATGGTGTGGAAGGCGAACATGGCGCTCCGGCAGCTCAAGGTGAATCCGGTCATCGCCCGCGAGGAGGATTACGAGAAAGCGATCGGGTCGTTCGAGGCCGTGACGGCGCGTTTCCCCGCGCCGGCCGTGCGCGACACGTCGGAGCTCGGCGATGAGGACTCGAAGCTGCTGGCGCGCATCTCCGGCCGGGCGCTTCTGCAGGCGGCGCGCCTTCGGGGCGAGAGGTCGCAGCACGACAAGGCGCTGGCCCTCTGCGACCGCGTGCTTCACGAGTACCCGTTCGACATCGCGATGTGCCTCGAGGCCCAGTACCTCAAGGGGACGATCATGGAATCGGCCCACAGAGTCGGTGACGCGATCGCGGAGTACGAGAAGGTGGTCGAGAACTTTCCGCCGACGGTGCGCGGCGGCGGTTTCCCGATCCAGCAGGTGCTCGACCTGCCGCTTCGCATCGGGACCTACTATCAGAGCCTCGGGGATTCGGTGCGCGCCCGCCAGCGCTTCGAGACCGCGCGGCGCTACTACGAGGGCGTGATCCGCGAGTATCCCGCTTCGACGACCTCGGCTATGGCCCGGCTGAAGCTGAGCACCACGTATTCGAGCCAGCGCCGTTACGCCGACGCGATCCGCTGTCTGGAGGAGATGTCGCGGGAGCCGTCGCTGGTGGATGACCAGAAGGCGGAGGTTCTGTTCACGATCGGCTCGCTCCATGAGGACGGGCTACGGGACCACGCGAGCAGCCTCGCGACGTTCGAGAAGCTCTTGCGCGAGTACGGGCAGAGCCCGATCGCTCCGCGGGCGCAGCTCATGATCGGCACCGTTCACCGCGAAGTGGGGCGCATCGAGCAGGCGGTGGCGGAGTTGAGGAAGGTGCGGGAGCAGTACCCGTCCGATGTGGAGAACGGTTCGGCGGCGGCGTTCCAGCTCGCGCAGATCTACGAGGGGCGGGACGACTGGGAAGAGGCGCTCCAGCAGTACAACGAGACGACGGCGAGCTACCCGCGGACCCGTTACGGGCTCCTCGCGCCGCTGGCCGTGGCGCAGCACTACCGTCGCATGAAGGACGTCGAGGCGGCCGATCTCGCGCTCGAACGGGCCGCGCAGACCTACCACGGCTTCATGGAGAAGAACCCGGACTCGCCGCTCGTCGCCGTCGCGCAGGAATACGTCTCGCAGGCGCGGCTCCTCCAGCAGAACTGGCAGGAGGCGGTCCAGGAGCTGGTGCGGTACGGGGACCGCTTTCCGCAGCTCGGGAATGCGCCGCTGGCGCTCCTGAGCGCGGCGCAGATCAGTCGCGAGAAGCTCGGCAAGCCGGATCTCGCCGCCGAGATCCTCCGCAAGATCACGGAGCGCTATCCGAACACGACGGTCTCCGAGCAAGCCCAGCGGCAGCTCGGGCAGCTTCCTCCGGCGAGCTAGCGCGGGAGTGATCTCTCGAATGCTCCCTCCGGCGGACCCCGCAGAGGTACCGCCGGAGGAGGATGCCCGCGCGCGCTCTCGGCGCGGCTTCCTCCGTGGCTTCGCGGGCGGCTTCAT
>JAGVPR010000023.1 GCA_020052115.1 Candidatus Eiseniibacteriota bacterium | reverse complement strand
TTGGGTACGCCCAGCATGGGCACTGACTTGAAGGTGGAAGTCCTTCCGGGAGCAGGTCACAGCGACCGAAGGGAACCGCAGAGCGCCGATCCGCGAGGACGACGTGCAGGAAGCGGGGAACGAAACGGCGGGCCGACGAACAGGAAGCGGATAGAAGGCGACGTCGAGCAGGGCGAGCGGGCCCAAGACCGCGAAGCTCTCGTGACCAAAGCTCGGCGGCGTAGATCCGGCGGTCGCGCCGCGAAGGCCAGTGCTCTTATCTGGGGAGATCTCGCGTTGCGCCTGAAAGGGCGACGCCTCGCGAGAGGCGGAGCGAGAGGTCAGCAGAGGCCGTAGTAGCCGCCGCGAGGCGGCGAAGGGCCGAACGGACGGGAGAGCGAGACGACCGTGAGCCTCGAAAGGGCCAGGCGCCAGAAGTCCGAGCAATTGGAGCTCCCGCTGGACGGTAGGGGTGAAGCCCCGAGGGGCCAGCGAAGCGGCGAAGCCCCGACGGCGACGAACGGAGACGAGCGCTCAGGAGAAGACCGCCTGATGGAGCGGGTGGTCGAACGCGGCAACGCCGGGCGGGCGCTGAAGCGCGTGAGGCAGAACAAGGGCAGTCCCGGCATCGACGGGATGACCGTGGAGGAGTTGCCGCAGCACTTGGCGGAAAACTGGAAGAGCCTGCGAGAGCAACTGCTCGCGGGGACCTACCAGCCCAAGCCGGTAAAGCGGCACAGGATCCCGAAAAGCGGCGGCGGGGAGCGAGAGCTCGGCATCCCGTGTGTCGTCGATCGGTTTCTCCAGCAGGCCATCCTGCAGGTGCTCCAGCCGCTTTTCGATCCTACCTTCTCGGAGCACAGCCACGGCTTTCGACCCGGGCGCAACGCCCACGATGCGGTGTGCGAAGCGCAGGGCTACATCCAGGGAGGACGCCGCTGGGTGGTGGACGTGGATCTCGAGAAGTTCTTCGACCGCGTCAATCACGACGTGCTCATGGGGAGGCTTGCGAAGAGGATCGAAGACAAGAGGCTGTTGGGGCTGATCCGCCGCTACCTCGAAGCCGGAGTGATGGTGAACGGGGTGGTGGTGGAGCGGTACGAGGGGACGCCGCAGGGCGGACCACTCTCGCCGCTGTTGGCGAACGTGCTCCTCGACGAAGTGGACCGAAAGCTGGAAAAGCGCGGGCACACCTTCGTCCGCTACGCCGACGACTGCAACGTGTACGTGCGGTCGCGGCGCGCGGGAGAGAGGGTGATGCGAGCGCTGAAGACGATCTATGGATCACTCCGGCTTCGGATCAACGAGGAGAAGAGCGCGGTGGCCCGGGTGCACGATCGCAAGTTCCTCGGCTACAGCTTTTGGTATGCCGCAGGAGGGGCGATCAAGCGACGGGTCGCGCCGAAGGCCCTGAAGGCGATGAAGGATCGAGTCCGGCAGATCACCTGCCGGAGCGGAGGACGGAGCATAAGGACAGTGATCGGCGAACTCCGGGAGTACCTGACCGGGTGGAGGGAGTACTTCCGCTTGGCCGACACCCCGAGGGTTTTCCGAGAACTGGACGAGTGGATCCGCCACCGATTGCGAGCGCTTCAACTGAAACAGTGGAAACGGGGAACGACGACCTACCGGGAGCTTCGCGCGCGAGGACTGTCGGACTCGGGTGCGCGGCAGGTAGCGGCGAACACCCGCCGCTGGTGGAAGAACGCGAGCATGACAATCCACGTCGCACTGCCCGTACGGCTTTACGACCAGAGGGGACTGCCGAGGCTTGGCCGATGACCTCAACCGACCGAACCGCCGGGTGCGGACCCGCATGCCCGGTGGTGTGGCAGGGGAAGTGGCGGGGCGAACCCGCCACTCCCCTATGCCGATCGCCGCGGAGGCGGGTTCAGGGGGATGTCCGGCTTTGCGCGGCTGCTGTATGATTCCTCTGCCCCTCGAACCGCCCGCCTCCTGGACCGGGCGCGCCGTCGAGGGATCCGGGGGTGACGATCCGTGCTGATGCTCGACGGGATGACATTCCATCTGGAGACCTACGGTTGCCAGATGAACGTCCACGACTCGATGGTGATCGAGGGCGTGCTGCGCCGCCGCGGCCTTCGGAGCGCCGACGGGCTCGGCGATGCGCAGGTGATCATCCTGAATACCTGCTCGATCCGGGAGAAGGCCGAGGAGAAGGTGTTCGGCCGACTGGGCGAGCTGGCCTCTCTGAAGGAGCGGGGCAACCTCACGGTGCTCGGCGTGTCGGGCTGCATGGCCCAGCGCACGGCCGAGAGGGTGCTCGAGCGGGCCCCGGCCGTTGATTTCGTCACCGGAACGGAGACCTTCCCCACCATCCCGCGCCTGCTCGAGCGGATCCTCGCGGGCGAGAGGCCGATCGTGGACGTCTCGACGGGCCACCCCCTTCCCGAGCCCGCCGAGCGCAGTCTCGATGTGAACGGCTTTCGCGCCTTCGTGAGCATCATGCGGGGATGCGACAAGCGCTGCGCCTTCTGCGTCGTGCCGACCACCCGGGGGCCGGAGAGAAGCCGGAAGCCCGACGAAGTCGTCGCCGAGGTGAGGGCGCTCGCGGCCGCGGGGGTCATCGAGGTCACGCTCCTCGGGCAGACAGTCAACTCCTACCGCGACGGCGCGACCGGGTTCGCCGAGCTGCTGCGAGCCGTGGATGCCGTCGAGGGGATCGAGCGGATCCGCTTCACGACCAACCACCCGAACGACATGACGGAGCAGGTCCTCGATGCCGTGGCTTCGTGCCCCAAGGTCTGCGAGCACCTCCACCTGCCGGCGCAATCCGGCTCCACGCGCGTGCTGGCGGCCATGGGCCGCGGCTACACGCGGGAGAAGTATCTCCGGGTGATCGAGAGCTCGCGCGCCTGGATGCCGCACGTCAGTCTCACCACCGACATCATCGTGGGCTTCCCCGGCGAGACCGAGGAGGAGTTCCGCGACACGCTTTCCCTCGTCGAGGAGGTTCGCTACGACGGGGCCTACACGTTCAAGTACTCGCCCCGCGAGGGCACCCCGGCCGCGAGCCTGCCCGATTCGGTGCCGGTCCCGGTCATGAAGGAGCGACTCGCCCGCTTGAACGAGCGGGTTCGGGCCTTGAGCGACGAGGTGAACCGGGGGCTCGTGGGGTCGGAGCAGGGCGTGATGATCGAAGCGCTGGACGTGGATGGGCCCTGGGCGGTCCGCGGCCGCACGCGGACGAACAAGACCCTGCTCCTCGAGCGGGCGCCCGGACCCGTCGGCTCCGTCCACCGCGTGAGGGTGTCGCGGACGAGGGGCCTGACGTTGTATGGTGTGCCCGTTCCAGAGCCGGTGGTCTGAGCCGGCCGGCCGCGGCCCCAACCGGGAGGTGTCGTCGTGTGGTTCCTGAAGATGTTTCTCATCCTCGTGCTCTTCATCGCGGTGATGGGATTCGCGATCATGAACCTGCGCGAACACGTCACCGTGCAGCTCTACCCGGGGCGCGAGGGGGCCTTCGACGTGCAGATGGTGGTGGCTCTCTTCGTGGCGTTCGTCGGGGGGATGTTCACGTGGTTCATGGTCTCGCTGGTGAGGGATCTCAAGATCCGCCGCGAGACCGGCCGGCTGCGGCGGCAGATGCGCCAGATGGAGCAGGAATTGACCGCGCTTCGCAATCTGCCTCTCGAAGACGTGAAGGCGGAGGTTCCCGAGTGAGCGGGGCGGGGAAGGGGGCGGAGTGAGATGAACAGCGGCGAGTTGCTCGGGGTCGCCCTGGCGGTTCTCGCGGCGATCGTCGGATTCGGCTGGTATCTGCGTCGAGCGGCTGCGGGGAAGACGCCGGAGATCTCCCCGGAGGTGTACTACGCGCGGGCGCTGGATTGCCTGATCGCGGGCGACCGGGCCGGCGCCATGGGCTTCCTGAAGCGGGTGGTGCAAGCCGATTCGCACAATGTGGACGCGTACGTCCGTCTCGGCAATCTGCTGCGCGACGGGGGCGAGGTGGAGAAAGCGCTCCAGATCCATCGCGACCTGACGGTGCGCGCCGTGGACGACGCGGATGTCCAGGAGAAGATCTACGAGAGCCTGACCGAGGACTACATCGCGTGCGGCCGGCACCGGGAAGCGGTGGCCGCGGCGGAGAAGCTCCGCGCGATCAACCGGAAGAACGCCTACGCGCTGCGCGCGCTGAACCGTGTCTACGAACAGATGCGCGAGTGGGACAAGGCGTACGAGGCGGCCGAGGAGTTGGAGCGGTTGAACCCCTCGGGCCGCGCGCGAAACCTGGCCCGGTACAAGGCGTACATCGGGGCCGACTGTCTGCAGCGCGGCAAGGTGAAGGACGCGCGCCGCCATTTCGAAGAGGCGCTGCGCCTGGACGAGACCGCGCGGAGCGCGCTCGTGCACCTGGGCGACGTCGAGTACGAGGAGGGCGACCCCGAGAAGGCGGTCTCTCTCTGGAAGAAGCTGATAGATGCGCATCCGGCCTCGGCGTACATCGTCTTCGACCGGCTCGAGCGGGCGTACTTCGACATGGGCCGCTTCAGCGAGATGGTCCAGGTGTACGAAGAGATCCTCGCGGCGCACCCGCGCGAGGTGCGGACGCTCCTGGCGCTGGCCGGAATCCAGCACAAGAAGGGCGATCTGGACGAGGCGCTCCGCATCGTGCGCGAGGCCGTCGAGATCGAGCCCGAGAATGCCCGCGCGCGGCGGCACCTCGCGCGCCTTCGCTACGAGTGCGGGGATGTCGAGGCCGGATACCGCGAACTGCTCGCGGCCACGGGGTCGCTCGAAGCGCGCTCGGAGTCGTTTGCCTGCTCGGAGTGCGGCTACCGCAGCGAGGACGTCTTCTGGCGCTGCCCGAAGTGCCGGGCTTGGGAGACCTGCTTCGCCCACTGAGCGGCTGGGGAGACACCGTGTCGGCTCGCACCACCGTGACCGTCGTGGCCGCCACGGTGTCT
>JAGVPR010000337.1 GCA_020052115.1 Candidatus Eiseniibacteriota bacterium | reverse complement strand
GGCCGGCCGATGGTGGCGATGGCCGGCGGCCACGTGGTCAAGACCGGCACCGCCCCCTGTCTCATCGAGTGGATGGAGGCCGGACTTCTCAGCGCCATCGCGCTCAACGGCGCGGCCGCCATCCACGACTGCGAGATCGCGCTCGTCGGAGAGACGTCCGAGGACGTCGAGTCGGGGTTGAGGCAGGGGACATTCGGGATGGCGTCGGAGACCGCGGCGTTCCTGAACGGAGCGGCGAAGGATGCGGTCAGGACGGGCGAGGGCTACGGCGAGGCATTGGGCCGGGCCCTCGAGGAGAGCGGGGCGCCGCATCGCCACGCGAGCCTCCTCGCCGGCGCTTTTCGCGCGGGGATCCCGGCCACCGTGCACGTCGCTCTCGGAGCGGATGTCGTGCATGCGCATCCGAGCTGCGACGGAGCGGCCGTCGGCGAGAGCAGCCATCGGGACTTCCGCATCCTCGCGGCGGTACTCGAGGAGATTCGCGGCGGCGTGGTCCTGAACATCGGCTCGGCCGTCATCTTGCCGGAGGTCTTCCTCAAGGCGCTGACGGTCGCGCGCAATCTCGGCGCCTCGGCCGAAGGGCTCACCACGGTGAACCTGGATTTTCTCCAGCACTACCGGCCGACCCAGAATGTCGTCGTCCGGCCCACCCGTGGGGTGGGGCACGGCTACGCGATCACGGGACACCACGAGTTGCTCGTGCCGCTCCTGACGGCCGCCGTGCTCGACGCCTGGGGTCCCCCCGAAGGGGCGCGAGGATGAGCGGGCCGGGAGGCGGCCCGTCCGGGGCCTCGGAGCGCCCCCGGCAGGCGAAATCTCTTCAGAAGACCTGTTCCCCGACCGACAAGTTGGCTGGCAACGGCCAGGTGGCGGATTGACGGCTGAGGGTCGGGCTGCTAGCATTAGTATGGTTGTCTGCATCCCGTTTTACACGCTCGACCCGGAGGTGCCGTAGCCGCTTTGCTAGAGATGCTGTTGGGGCGTGCCCTCGAGGGGCCAGACCCGGATCCGTTCCGGGGTCCGGGAGACGCCCAGGATCATGTGACTGTGGCGTGACGCTATCGTTCCCGGGAGTCGTTCGGGCTGAACCCCGCATCTAAGGCAGAGCAACCCTGAAGCCCAGGAGTCCATAGGCTCCAGGAGCGCTGGTGGGTTGCCCGGGGGGTCCATCCCTGTTCGGGCTTTTTTCTTTGTTGCCGCCGCCTTCTTCGGCGGTGGCCGGGAAGAGGAGAGCGTGGCGATCGAGCGAGTCTTCGCGAAGGGCTTCCCTCGCATCCGGGTTATGATTTCGTTGGCGGCCGCCCTGGTTCTGGGCGGCTGTGCCACCCACCGTGGGGCCGGTGCACCGAACCCCCCCTCGGAGGAGGGCGCGGCGGCGGTCGCGGCCGAAGCTGAAACGGTCCTCGTCCTGGCCCATCCCCCTCAGGCTGAGGCGCTCCCGCTTCCTCCAATCCTGGAAGAGCCATATCGTGTCGCGGCGAACGATCGGCTGACGGTCCATGTCCTGGCGAATCCGGGACTGACGACGTCGGCGCGGGTCCGTCCCGACGGCATGATTTCCGTGCCCGGCGTCGGTGAGGTTCACGCCGCGGGGCGCCAGCCGATGGAGATTGCCGAAGAGGTGAAGATCGGCCTGTCGCGGCTGGTGCTCCAGCCCGAGGTGACGGTCATGGTTGATGACTTCGGACCCTACCTCATCTACGTGCTCGGCGAAGTGCAGCGCGCGGGCTCGATCGAAGCCCGGCGCGAGATGACCGTGTTGGGCGCAATCGCGGCTGCCGGCGGCGGCACCGATCGCGCCCAGATGAACAGCGTGGTGCTCATCCGGCGGTTGAAGGACGATGAGGCCGTGGCCGTTCGTCTGGACCTTCGCGGTGCGATGCGCGGCACCGATCTGGCGAAGGACATCCCGGTGAGGATGTACGACATCGTCGTCGTCCCGCAGAGTTTCGTTGCGAAGATGGAGATGTTCATGAAGCGGTTCTTCGGCAGTGTCAAGGAGCCGGTCGACTTGTACCTGCAGGGCTGGCAGGCCTTCAACACCGAGCGCGTCTATCCCGTGCGCGTCGTGACCGTCACGAGGTAAGCGAGCATGCCGTCCAACGTCAAGATCGAGCGCGAAACCAGCCTTCGGGACTTCCTCACCGTCGTCTTTCGCCGCAAGTGGATCGTGCTGACGCTCTTCGGTCTCTCCTCCGGCGTCGTGCTCTACCTGAATCTCAAGACACCCGTGCTCTACAAGTCTGCGGCCAAGGTCCTGGTCCGGCGCGGCGAGAAGGA
The DNA here is from genome assembly GCA_020052115.1 of Candidatus Eiseniibacteriota bacterium. Lineage (GTDB taxonomy): Bacteria > Eisenbacteria > RBG-16-71-46 > JAGVPR01 > JAGVPR01 > JAGVPR01. The sequence continues at coordinate 3,724 of JAGVPR010000337.1, read as the reverse complement.
GAGCGAGCTGTCGGTGCGCTCCGTCACGTACGGCTGGAAGGAGGAGATCGGCTCGATGGTCGAGGCCGCGTCCAGCGCCGCCGTCGTCGAGCGGGCGCAGCGACTCCTTGTCGAGGAAAAGGCGAAGACCGCGGACGGGCAGCCCCTCAAGATCGCCGCGCACGGGGTGGTGGCGAAAGTCGTCGGCGAGTCGAACGTCGTCGAGATCGCCTACTTCACTTCCGACCGCGTCTCTGCGAGGCGTGTCGCCGACGCCGTGACGCGCTCCTTCATCGAGTGGAACCGCGAGAGCCGCGCCGTGCCGCAGTTCCACCAGTTCTTCGCCGAGGAAGTGAAGCGCGTTGACGATGAGATCCAGACTTGGGAGGTGAAGCGCCGGGAGTACAAGCAGGAGCGGGGGATTTCGGATGTGCGCGACGACCGCCAATGGCTCCAGGAGCAGTACAGGCTCCGCCAGAACCGGTACAACGAGATCGGGGACGACATCGCGGAAGAGGAGGCCCGGCTCCAGGCGATCGAGCGCTTCCGGAGCGAATCGGACGGCGACGCGCTCGGCGTGGCGATCTTCCGCGAGTCCGAGAACTACGAGTCGTTCCTCGATCTCAGGCGGGAGCTGCTGCGGCTGACCGTCGCGGCGAACGAGGCGGCGAGCCGGCTGACCCCGGAGAATCCCGAACGCAGCGCGATCGAGGAACAGCGCGACCGCGTGGCGGCTCTGTGCGGGAGGGAGCTGAGCAACGCCGAGAACCTGGTGCGCGCGCACCTCGACATCCTGAGCGAGCAGCGCCGCGGCGTCGAGGCGACCATCGCCTACCTGAGGAGCCGGCTCGAGTCGTATCCGGAGGATCAGAAAGAGGTCGAGCACATGGACGAGATGCTGCTCGCCTTGCGGCAGGTGTACAAGATCATCACCTCGCGTGAGGTCGAAGCGAAGACGCTGCGGGCCTCCATCAACGAGACGAACGTGGTGCTCCTCACGCCGCCGTCGGACCCCGAGGCGCAGAAGACGCGCGACTACGTACGGCTTGCCGTGGCGCCGATCATGTCCCTCATCATCGGTTTCGGGCTAGCCTTCTTCATTGACAGCATTGACCACTCCCTGAAGAGCGTGCAGGAAGTGGAGGACTACCTCGAGGTGCCTGTCCTGGCTTCCGTCAGCCGGGTGAAGGGACTCTAGGCCGCGGCCATGTACAAGCTCTACTACCAGCTGGCCGAGAACCCGTTCAACGGGACGCCGGATCCCCGGTTCCTCTACCTCACGCCGTCGCATCGCGACGCGCTGGCGCATCTGCGCTACGGCGTCATGGAAGGCAAGGGGATCATCGTCCTGACGGGCGAGGTGGGACTCGGCAAGACCACCGTCCTGCGCGCCTTCCTCGAGCAACCTCCGCCGAACGTCGTCACGTCGGTCGTGCTGTCCACGAACCTCTCCTTCGTCGAGATGCTCTTCCTCGCCCTGCACGATTTCGGCCTCGATCCGACAGGCAAATCGAAGGCCGAGATGCTCGCGATGCTCAACGCGTTCCTGATCGGACTAAAGGAAAGGGGACGCACCGGCCTTCTCGTCCTCGACGAGGCGCAGAATCTCTCGCCGGAGATTCTCGAGGAGTTCCGCCTCCTGTCGAATCTCGAGACGGCGACGGACAAGCTCCTTCAGATCGTGCTGGTGGGGCAGCCGGAGCTGAAACGGAAGCTGAACTTGCACCGCCTGCGCCAGTTGCGGCAGCGGATCATGGGGATCTGCGATCTGCAGCCGCTCGATGCGGAGCAGGTGCGGTGCTATGTCGAACACCGGCTGCGCGTGGCCGGCGGCGCGCGAGAGCCCGCCGAGACGTTCAGCCCGGAAGTCTTCGACTGGATCGCGGCGTATTCGAACGGCGTCCCGCGCTTGATCAACCAGGTCTGCGACCGGGCGATGCTGATCGGATTCGTGGACGAGAAGAAGGTCATCACCCGCGATATCATCCTGGAGGCGATCCGCGATCTCGAGCGCGGAAGCCTGGAGCGACACCCCGCCCGTCGCGCCGGCCCCAGCCAGACGCTCGCAGCGGGGGATTCGTTATGAGCAAGATCTTCGATGCTCTGCGCAAGGCCGAGGCCGAACAGCGGCCGGTGACGCCGATGCCGGCGTTCACGCCTGAGCCGGTGCCGTCATCCGAGGATGGCCTGCTCGCGCGCCCGTTGCCGGAGAGCATTCACCGGGAGCTGGCGACCCTGCGCAACTCCATCGAATTGGTCGTCCCGCGCAAGAACAAGGTCATAGCCTTCGCCGGCGCGGTCCGAGGCGAAGGAACGTCCACGCTGGCCTCCGCCTACGCGCGTTTCCTGGCGCAGGAGATGGGCACGCGCGTCCTCCTGGTTGACGCGGACCTGACCGGCGAAGGCGAGCGCCTCAGCGCCGGTCCGCTGGCGCTCGCGGAGGGGTTCCTCCAGGTGGTGGAGAACGGCCTGCCGGCCGGGCGCGCGGTCCGGTCCTTCGAAGGCAACGGCCCGCATTTCCTGCCGAGCGGCGGCCACAGTTTGCAGACGATGCAGGTCTTCGCCGCGGAGCGCACGCGCGAACTGCTGCGCGATCTCGGTGTGATGTACGACGTGGTCGTCATTGACAGCGCGCCCGTGACGCTCTACCCCGAGGTGCCCGTCCTTCTCTCCCAAACCGACGGTGTCGTGCTGATCGTTCAGGCTGAGAGGACGCGTCGCGAGGCCGCTCAGCGGGCCATGAACCGGCTCACGAGCGCCGGCTGCAACGTGATCGGCGCGGTGATGAACCGCCGGCGAAACGTGGTCCCGGGCTTCCTCTACCGGCGCGTTTGATCACGGTGGGCCCGATCCGGCGCGAACGATCGTTCCTCCCTTGCTCTCCAAGAAACGCCGCGGGCGTGTTCGCCGGATCACCGCGATGAACACGCCCTCCATCTCGTGGCCGGACCGTCTGTGCGGGCGGCCCGAGTTCGAGCCTCGGCTTCGAAGGGAAGCGGCCTCGGTCGTAGAGGGCCTCTTCTCCGCGACGCCCCGACCGCTCGATGCGATCTTCATCGCGGGAAGCGTCGCCGCGGGCGAGGCCGTTGTCGCAGCGTCTCCGGAGGGCGGTCTCTGCCTCTCCGATCTCGATCTCGGATTGCTGCTGCGCTCCTCCTCGGATCGCGCCGCCGTGCGAGCCGCGGTTTCCGCGTGGCTCCAAGGGGCGAAGGCGAGTCCCGCGCGCGCCTACTTCTCGGGGCTCGATGTCGGCCTCTACGCTCACGCCGACCTTCCGTCGCAGCCCCTCAAGCCGGGAACCTTCGAGATGGCGGCGACGGCCTTCATCGTCCGCGGCGACGGGGCCGCGCTCGCGATGCTTCCGCGGTTCGAACCGGGCGCGATGCCCGCGATTGAGGCCAGGCGGCTTGTCGCGAACCGCGTCTCGGAGCTCCTGCGCGCGGCGGTCGGAGAGATCGCGTCCGAACGATTGCCCGCCCGTCCCCTCGATGCGGCCTACGCGGCGGGAAAGCTCGTCCTCGACGCGGGAACAGCGCTCCTGGTGGCGTCCGGCGCGTACACGATCGGACTGGAGGCGCGGTGCGCATCGCTCGCGGGCTCGCCCGCGGTGGGCGAGGCGTTCGGGCGGGAGGCGGAGCGGTACTTGGAGGCCGTGCGATTCTGGACCGATGTGCGCCGGGGCCTGGCGGATTGCGCGCGCGTGGGGGAGCGATACGCTTCCACGCCTGGCGAGACGGTTCCGCGC
>JAGVPR010000298.1 GCA_020052115.1 Candidatus Eiseniibacteriota bacterium | reverse complement strand
GGTGAGCACTTTCGGTGATGTTGAAGATCCGTGGAATATCCAATGCAGAAAATCTCCTTACGGGTGTGAATAGATTCAGTCACTGCCTAACCCCCACTACACAGTTCCGGAGAACTCCATACCCGCCGCACTCTCGCGCGCTATCCCCGCGCCGCTCAGACCGCAGGCGTCGAACAGCATGGCAAGTCGTACGATTGCCGAGCTTCGCCGCCGCCGATGCCCGGTTATCCCGGGCAAGCGAATGAAGTATCACTGCGAGCAAAGCGCGCCCCGGCGAAGGAGATGCCGTGGACCCGAGAACGATCACGGGCGAGAAAGAAAGCGCAGCCGGTCGACCAGGCAGCTCGAGCCTCCTGGATGTTGCGGACAACACGTCCAGCCCCTGTCGCGTGAGCGTCACGTGAACGCCCTTGCCGGGCGGGCACCAACGATACTACTCCGGACCACGAGCAACGTCAACGGCACGCCTTCTCTGACCCGTCCCCGTGGCTTTCCCTCGGAGTACGAAAGGCCGCCATCGCATCAGCGGCCCGCGCGGCGCGCTAGCTGACGGAGTGAATTGGCCGCGCTTCTTCAGCGCCTCAGCCTCGCCACGAAAGGCTTGATCCCAGCGGACAAAGTCGTCAGAATTCGCGCCATCGTTCCCCCAGCTTTTCGGATGGCCGCGCCCCGGGCGCGCCCCGCAGAAAGGACCCGTCCTCAATGGAAACGACGACCGAGAGGGCCGGCGCTGAGACGTTGCGCACCCTTCCTGGAGACGACATCCGCCAGATCATGTGGCGCTTCGCCGACCGCTTCGATCTCCAGATGGCCGTGCAGTCGGCCCGGCGCACGGCGCGCGGCCCGGTAGCCCGCCTTGTCGCCGAGGGGGCGCGGAACTCGCACGATTGGACCGAAGCGAAGGCCGGCTTGCTCAAGGAGTTCGATCAGTCCGGGATCACGTCGGTGTTCATGGACCCGGAGTTCGGCGGCTTCATTGACGGCCCGAAGAACCTCGCGCTCGCCCTGGTCGCGTTCGAGCTGGCCTGGGTGGACGCGGGCGCCGCGACGTGCAGCCTCGCGGGCAATCTGGCGCTCTCGCCCATCCACGAGCGCGGCACGCCGGAGCAGCGCGAGCACTACATGCGGCTCGCCATTCCAGCCCAGCCCGGCGAGGACCGCGTGCCCTGGCGCGGATCCTTCGCGCTGACCGAACCTCTCCCGTACGTCGGCGTCGAGACCGGCATGCTGAGCGGGCGGGCGCGCATCGCGGAGTGGAAGGAGGGTGAGGAGCCGGTCATCCAGGTGGACAAGCGCGGCCGGTTCATCACGAACATGGACTTCGCGCGCTTCGTCACGGCGGCGGTGGACTCCGGCGATCCCAAGATCAAGGGAAGCTGCATGATCATCCTCGAGGAGACCGACCCGGGCGTCTTCGACCGAGGCGCCGGCACGCACAAGCTCGTGCACCAGCTCTCCTCGACGCGCGATCCGATCTTCAGCATGCGCGTCCCCGCGAGCCGCATCATCGGCGGCTACACCGTGAAGGACGGCGTCATCATCCCGAAGTACAGCCATGGCGAGATCATCGAGTCGGTGTTCCGCCGTACGCGCGTCACGGTGGGGCTCATGACCGCTGCGAAACTCCTCTCGACCGTCGAGCCTTTGATCCGCTACCAGCGCCGCCGCTTCCACGGCGGTGAGAACGTCACTCCGGGCTCGCCGCGCCACGATCTCGGGCTGCAGCAGAAAGAGGACGTGGTCCATCGCCTGGTCGAGATCTGGGCGACAGGAGAGGCGGCCGCCTCGCTCGGCTTCGCCTCCGCGCGCCTCTTCGACGAGGTGGATCCGCTCGAGAAGGAGAAGGACGCGATCCTCGCCGCGCGCGGCGTGAGCGGCGGGATGGCGCAAGCCAAGGCGCTTCGCCGTCTGTCGGCCGAGGGGCTCGAATACCTGCGGCTCTCGAGGATTCAGCGTTCCGAGGATGACGACGAACGCTTCCAGAAGCTCCACTCCGAGCTGCTCGTGCGCTTCACCGTCATGGACGCGCTCGCGAACGTGCTCTGCCCGGCCACGAAGCTCTGGAACACCGGCCACGGGGCGAACGTGATGCGGGAGGCCGTGAGCCTCATGGGCGGCTACGGCATCACCGAAGACTGTCCCGGCTTCCTCGGACACAAGTGGATGGATTCGCAGCTCGAGGCGACGTACGAGGGCCCCGAAGCGGTGCAGCGCCGGCAACTCTCGGTCACGATGACGAACGAGCTCTTCCTCGCGCAGTTCCGCGCGTGGATCACCGAGATGCGCGAGATCGCCGCGCGCCGTCCGGGAACCGGCGCCTGCACCCTCGGCACCGCGATGCAGCTCTGGCTCTGGACGCTCGAGCACGTTCAGGTGTCGAGCGACGCCGAGGGCGGCAAGCTCTACCAGGGCCAGCGCCAGGGCGTGACCTTTGCGCTCGCGGACGCGCTCTGCTGGCTGCTCGCCTCGCGCTACCAGATCCTCGACCTGCTGGAGCTCGAGGCGAAGGGGCCCGATAATCCCGCGGTCGCCGAGGGCCTGCCCGGCCTCGTGCGCTTCTTCTCCGATCTCTGCCACGTGCAGAGCGCGCGCGCCGCGGGCGAGACCGGCCGCATCTGCGCCGAGCTGGTCTTCGGATACAACCGGCACCCCGCGTGGGATGCAGAGGCGTGCGAGGGCTGCTTCGACGCGGACGAACTCGAGTGGATGGAGGGCGTCATGCCCGGCATCGCCAGCTCGGGGCGGAGCTTCTCCGACGTGATCGAGGAGGGCCGCACGCCGATGAAGGCCGGGCCGTGCGTCCGCTTCGCGGGCTACGAGCGGTTCTCGCAGCTTCGCGCGAAGCTCGACGGCTGTCTCACCGGCTCTCGTCTCGCGAAGGATCGGGCAGCCGAGGCGGTCACTCGCGTGATGATCCCCGAAGCGCTGGACTACCCCTCGTGAGCGACGCGCTGAACGCCGGGCGCTCACCCGACGGCGCGCCCGGCGCGAACGAGGCCTCACCGGCCGTGGAGCGCCAGGCGCTCGAGGCTGACATCGTATGCGTCGGCTTCGGCCCCGCCACCGCGGGGTTTCTTACCGTGCTGGCGCGCGGCCTCGCGGAGAGCCCCGACCTCGAGAGCCGCGCCTGTCCCGGTTTGCCGCCTCAAGTCATCTGCTACGAGCGCGGCGACGACATCGCGTTCGGCGTCTCGGGCGTCGCGACGCGGGCTCGCGGGATCCGCGAGACGCTTCCCGATCTCGATCCCTCGCAGATCCCGATGGCGTGTCCGATCAAGCACGAGAGGGTGGTCTACCTGCTCGATCCCGCGGGGGTGAGCCGCCGCTCGCGCGGGCTCCGCGCGGCGGACGCGATGCTGCGCACGCTCGGCCGCGTGAAGGACCACTCCTTCACCCTGCCGTACATCCCGCCGTTTCTCAGGAAGGACCACGGACTCGTCCTCTCCATGGGACAGTTCATGCAGTGGGCCGGCGCGCAGGTGCAGGCGAGCGGTGCGGTGCAGATCTGGCCCGGGACTCCGGTCGCCTCGCCGCTCCTCGAGAACGGCCGCGTCGCGGGCGTGCGGCTCTCGGATCAGGGTGTGGATCGCAGGGGCCGGCCCGAAGGCGCATTCATGCCGGGCATGGATGTCCGCGCGGAGCTGACGGTGGTCGGCGACGGCCCCGTGGGTGCGATCGGCCGCGAGCTGGATGAGCGTTTCGGGATGCCCGAGGGCCACCATCATCGCGAATGGGCCGTCGGAATGAAGATGGTCGTGGATCTTCCGGAAAACTCGGGGCTCGAACCGGGCACCGTGATCCACACGCTCGGCTATCCGGAGCCGGAGATCTTCGGCTTCCTCTACGTCCTGCCGGAGCGGATCGTGTCGCTCGGAATCTTCGTGCCGTCCTGGTTCGACAGCCCCGTGCGCACCGCCTATCGCTACCTCCAGCACTGGATGCAGCACCCCTATCTCTGGCGTTATCTCGAGGGCGGCGCGCTCCGTTCGTGGGGCGCGAAGTCGCTCGAAGAGTCCGGCCGGCGCGGCGAGCCGCGGCTCGTGGGCGAGGGGTACGCGCGGATCGGCGAGGGCTCCGG
>JAGVPR010000020.1 GCA_020052115.1 Candidatus Eiseniibacteriota bacterium | reverse complement strand
GTGATCGCCGGGGTGCGCGCCGCAGGCGCGAAGCGCGCGGTGGCCTACGCCGTCGAGGGGAACGACGCCGCGGCTCGAACCTTGAGATCGCTGGCCCGCGCGGGTGATCTGATCCTGCTCAAAGGCTCGCGCGGCGCGCGGCTCGAGGAGGTTCTCCGGGCGTTTCCGGAAGACTAGGGGTGTTGCTGGATGTTCTATCACCTGTTCTATCCGCTCCATGAACAGATCTCGGCGCTGAACGTCTTTCGCTACATCACGTTCCGGGCCGCCTACGCGGCGGCCACGGCGCTGCTGATGTCGCTCCTGCTCGGGCCGTTCGTCATCGAGCGGCTGAGACGGATGGGGGTGGGTCAGAGGATCCGCTCCGACGGCCCGCAGACGCATCTGGCAAAGAGCGGCACGCCGACGATGGGGGGCATCCTCATCATCGCCTCCGTGGTGATTCCGACGCTGCTCTGGGGCAACCTCACGAACCCCTTCGTCCTGATCGCCGTGGCCACGATCCTGTGGCTCGGGGCGATCGGCTTCGTGGACGACTACCTTCATGTGGTCAAGGGCGTGCGGAAAGGACTTCTCGGCCGGTACAAGCTAGCGGCCCAGATCGCCCTCGGGCTGGCCGTGGGAGGCGGACTCTACTTCGCGCGGACGTACGGAAACGTCACGACCGTCACGCAGGTGCCGTTCTTCAAGAACCTGCTCTTCGATCTCGGTCCGCTGTACATCCTGTTCGTGGCGCTGGTGGTGACCGGCACGTCGAACGCGGTGAATCTGACCGACGGGCTCGACGGCCTGGCGATCGGTTTGACCGCTCCGGCCGCGCTCGCCTTCGGCGGACTCGCCTACGTGACCGGAAACGCCCGCTTCGCGGACTATCTGAATATCCTCTACATCGAGGGGGCGGGTGAGCTAACCGTCTTCTGCGCTGCGGTTGCGGGAGCATCGTTGGGCTTCCTGTGGTACAACTCGCATCCAGCGCAGGTGTTCATGGGGGACACCGGATCGCTCGCCCTGGGCGGGTCGCTCGGCATGGTGGCGGTCCTTATCAAGAGGGAGTTTCTTCTAGCGGTGATCGGCGGCCTGTTCGTGGCCGAAGCCCTTTCGGTGATCCTCCAGGTGGGCTATTACAAGCTGAGCGGGAAGCGAATTTTCAGAATGGCTCCGCTTCATCACCACTTCGAACAGCTTGGATGGCCCGAATCGAAGGTGGTGATCCGCTTCTGGATCGTGGCGGCTCTGCTCGCGCTCCTGAGCCTGAGCACGCTGAAGCTTCAGTGAGCGAGGTGAGCGTGGTGATGGCGACGGCCCGAACGCCCTGGTTCGCCGGGCAGAGGGCTCTGGTGCTGGGTATGGCGCGAAGCGGCGTGGCGGCCGCGCGCCTTCTGGCCGGTTTCGGATGCCGCGTGACGGGTCTGGACCTGGCGGTCTCTTCGTACCTCGCCGAAGAGCAGAAGGCCCTCCTCGCCGAAGGGGTCGCGCTGCGCGTTGGACCCCACGACCCGGAATGGCTTGCCGAAGCCGACCTCGTCGTCGTGAGCCCCGGGGTACGGTCGGATCATGCGTTCCTGGAAGAGGCGCGGCGGCGAGGGGTGGTTGTCGTGTCGGAGATCGAGGCGGCCTTCTCGGTTTCCACGGCCGACGTGCTCGCCGTCACCGGCACGAACGGAAAGAGCACGACGACGGCGATGATCGGGTCAATCCTGGCGGCGGCGGGCCGCCCGCACGCCGTGGCCGGCAATATCGGGCTCGCCTATTCGGCCGTCGCGTTCCAGGAAGGGACGGTGGCGCTCGAGGTCTCGAGCTTCCAGCTGGAGAACATCCGTTCGTTTCGTCCCCGCGTGGGCGTGCTCCTCAACGTGACGCCGGACCATCAGGATCGGTACGCGGACGTGGAGTCCTACGCGAAGGCGAAGGCGAGCCTCTTCCGCAACCAGACCAGGGATGACGCCGCCGTGTTTCAGGATGGAGACCCATGGGGGCTTCGGCTGAGGGAAGGCGTGCGGGCGCGCATTCTGACCTTCGGCCACCGGAAGCCGGACGGCGACGGCGTGTACCTCGCGGCCGGGAGGATCCGGGCGAAGCTCGCCGGCCGGGATCTGGAGCTTCTGGAAGGGCGGCGGGTCGGGGCCCCCGGTCCGCACAATCTGGAGAACGCCATGGCGGCTGCGGCGGCCTGCCTCGCGCACGGCTTGCCGGCCGATGCGGTGGCCGGCGGGTTGGAGTCCTACCGAAGCCTCGAGCACCGGCTCGAGCCGGTCATGGAGATCCACGGTGTTCGTTTCGTGAACGACTCGAAGGCCACGAACATTGATTCGATGCGGATGGCCTTGCTGTCGTTCGAGGCGCCGATCCTGCTCATCGCCGGTGGGCGGGACAAGGGCGCGGACTGGGAGTCGCTGCTGCCCCTCGTTCGCGAGCACGTACGGAAGGTCTTTCTCATCGGGGAGGCGGCGGCGGTCCTGTCTCGGAGTTGGCTGGGGGTCGAGTTGGTGTCATCGGGCACCCTCATCGAGGCGGTGAGGCAGGCCCGCGAGGCTGCCCGGCCGGGTGAGGTCGTGCTTCTCTCGCCGGGTTGCGCCTCCTTCGACCAGTTCCAGGACTACGAGGATCGGGGCCGCCGGTTCAAGGATGCGGTGCGCGCGCTCGAGGAGGCCCGGTCGTGACGTACTACGACGCCGCAAGAACCCGGATGGACCGCTCGATCCTCTATGCGGTCCTCTTCCTCGTGTTCTTCGGCCTCGTGATGCTCTATTCATCGAGCGCGATCCTGGCCGCTGACAAGCACCAGACGTCGGCCTTCTTCGTCGGCCGGCAGGCGTTGAGGACGCTCGTGGGCCTCGTCGGGCTCGGGGCGATTTACTGGCTCGACTACCGGCGGCTTCGCGGCCGGACGGCGTGGGTGCTCTGGGGGTTCTCGCTCGTCCTCCTGCTCCTGTGCCTCGTGCCGAACCCGCTTCGGGTGAGCGTGCGCGGCACCCACCGGTGGCTCCAGATCGGACCCCTCGCCCTCCAGCCGGCTGATTTCGCGCGTCTGACGCTGGCGATCCTGCTCGCGGATCTCCTGGCGAAGGCAGGACCCGAGGGGATCTCGACTTGGCGGGGGCTGGCGAAGCCGGCGGCGGTGATTGTTCTGGTCGCCGCGATGGTGGTGGTGCAGCCGAATCTGGGGAGCGCCCTCGCCATCGGGATGATCGGCGCCATCCTTCTCTGGCTTGGCGGGATCCGCTGGCGGCACCTGCTCGCGGGGGCGGGGACCGCGGCGGCGGGCCTCTTGGTGTGGATTCTGAGCAGCTCCTACCATCTCGAGCGGGTCCGGCAGTTCTTCAGCGGCGCCGCCGAGACCGATCCGCAGAAGGGGGGCTACCAGCTCCACCAGTCGCTCATGGCTCTCGGCTCCGGCGGGATCGCCGGCCGAGGGCTCGGGGAGGGCTTGCAGAAGTGGTACTTCCTCCCCGACGCGCACACGGATTTCATCTTCTCGATCATCGGCGAGGAGGCGGGTTTTCTCGGGGCCGCGCTGGTGCTCATCGTGTTCCTTTTCCTGTTCACGCGGTGCGTCCGCGTGATCCGGGACGCGCCCGACCGCTTCAGTTTCCTCCTGGCGGCCGGGATGACGGCCTCTCTGGCCGTGTATTTCTTCGTCAACATCGGGGTGGCGACCGGTCTGCTTCCGACGACCGGCCTGCCGCTGCCGTTCATTTCCTATGGGGGCTCCTCGGTGATCAGCAACCTCTTCGCCGTGGGGATACTCCTCGGACTTTCTTCCCAGGGCCGGCGCAAGGCCGGCTCGAGAGTGTGATCGTCATGAGAGTCGTCATCGCAGGCGGCGGCACCGGCGGGCACGTCTATCCCGGCATCGCCGTCGCCGAAGCGCTGAAGCGCCGGCACGCCGGCGTGGAGTTGCTGTTCGTGGGCACCCAGAAGGGGGTCGAGAGCCGCATCGTGCCGCGTCACGGGTATCGGCTCCAGACCATCCCCGCCCGGGGTCTCCTCGGCGCGGGGCCGTTCGGAAAGCTCGTGGGGCTGGTCACGCTCGGCTTCGGCGTGGTCCGTTCCTACTTCCTACTTCGCAAGTTCAAGCCCGGAGTGGTCCTCGCCACCGGCGGGTTCGTGTCGGCGCCGGTGGGCGTGGCCGCGAGCCTGCTTCGGATTCCACTCGTCGTCCAGGAGCAGAACTCGGTGCCCGGAGCGACGAATCGCTTGCTCGCGAACCTGGCGACAGAGGTTCACCTGAACTTCGCGGCGGCGCGGAAGCACCTGCGTCGCAAGGACAATCTCCGGCTGACCGGGAACCCACTCCGGGCCAGCGTCGGCTCCGGCAACCGGACGCTCGCCCTCGAGCAGTTCGGCCTCGATCCGGACCGGCACACGGTCTTCATCTTCGGAGGCAGCCGCGGGGCTCATACGATCAACGAGGCGGCTGTGGACGCGATCCGGGCGATCGGCGGGCGCGAGGACGTGCAGTTCATCATCCAGACCGGAAAGCGCGACCTCCCCGAGGTCGAGCAAAAGCTCCAAGCTTTCCGGACGAAGGTCGCGGTCCGCGCCTACCTCATGAGGATCGAGGAGGCGTATGCGGCGGCCGACCTGATCGTCTGCCGTGCGGGGGCGATGACCCTCTCCGAGGTGATGGCCTGCGGGCTCCCCTCGATCCTCGTGCCGTACCCCCACGCGGCGCAGGACCACCAGGTGGCGAACGCGCGGGAGATGGCCGAGGCCGGGGCGGCGCTCATGGTTCTCGACTCGGAACTCGACGGGCCGCGGCTCGCGCGCACGATCGTGGATCTGCTCGAGAACAAGCGCCGGCTGAGGGAGATGTCGTCGAATGCATTCCGGATGGCGCGGCTCGATGCGAGCGAGAAGCTCGCCTCCGCGCTGGAGCGGCTGGCCGAGGCAGCACTGAAGAAGCCGGAGGAAGCGGCGGCGATCGAGCCTCCGGCTCCGGCGCCTCCGGCGGCGCCGACACGCGAGAGGC
>JAGVPR010000094.1 GCA_020052115.1 Candidatus Eiseniibacteriota bacterium | reverse complement strand
GAAACGTCGCGAAGACGGCTCCGCCCTCCTCCGGCGGCAGGTCGCTCACGAGCAGGCCATCCACACCCGCCGCCCGCGCGGCGCTCGCGAACCGCTCGACGCCGAATCTCAACACGGGGTTGAGATAGGTCATGAGGACGAGAGGCATCGGTGTTCGCTTCCGCAGATCCGCGGCGAGATCCAGCACCGCCTCGGGCGTCACGCCCGCCTCGAGCGCGCGCTGCGAGCTTCTCTGGATCGTCGGGCCGTCGGCGATCGGATCGGAGAACGGGACGCCGACCTCGAGCACATCCGCGCCCGATGACGCGAGATGCTCCGCGGCGAGGAGAAACGTCTCGCGGTCGGGATAGCCGGCCGTGAGAAACGGGATGAACCCGCGCCGGCCGGATTCCTTGGCGGCGCGCAAGGCCGACTCGATGCGAGAACGCTGGGCTTTCACGCGGTCCCGATTACCGCAGCAACTGGTCGGCGGCGCGGTAGGCTTCGCGAGCCTTGTCGGAGAGCCCCTTCTTGTCGTAGGCGACGCCGAGGTAGTAGTACGCCTTGCAGTTGTCGGGGACGAGCTGCGTGACCTTCTCGAACTCGCGGATCGCGAAATCCACCTGATCCCGCTTGTTGAAAGCCAAGCCCAGGTAGTAGTGGACCTTCGCGTCGTCCGGGTTCCTTTCGACGCAGCGTTCGAGGTGCTTGACGGCCAGCTCGTACATGCCGTTTCGCACGTAGACCACGCCGAGGTAGTACGACGTCTTGACGTTGCTGGGGTCGAGAAGCAGCGACTTCTTCAGCTCGCGGCGCGCCTCCTCGATCTGCCCGCATTCCACGTACGCCACGCCGAGGTTGAAGTGGGCTTCCGGGGAGTCGGGGTCGATCTCGATCGCGGCGCGGAACTCGGAGATCGCTTCCTCCTTGAGCCCCCGGTCGCCGTACGCGGCGCCCAGGTTCGAGTGGCCTTCCACGCTGTTAGGGTCTATCTCGATCGCGCGGCGGAACGCCTCGATCGCTTCGTCGTAACGCCCCGCGCGGTCGAGAACAAAGCCGAGGTTCGTGTGCGCCCGCGCGTGACGCGGATCGAGGGCGATCGCCTTGCGGTAAGCATCCACCGCATCCTCGTACTGTCCGCGGTTCGCGAGCGTGACGCCGAGCCGGTAGTGGGCATCCGGGCTCGCGGGCTCCAGCGTGAGTGCGCGCAGATGATGCTCGATCGCCTCCTCCGGACTTCCCAGCTCGTCGTGCACCTGGCCCAGAAGCGAGAGGAAATCGGCGCGCTTCGAATACGCCGCGACGGCCTGCTCCAGCAGGCGACGAGCGTCGTTCAGGCGCTTGCCCTTTCGGTAGGCCAGAGCGAGATCGAGGAACACCTGGGGTGCGACAGGAGGCTTCTCCGCCAGGCGAGCGAGCACGGAGGCCGCGTCGTCCCAGCGCTTGGATTCGAGGAGCGCCTGCGACAGCTCGAGGGCCGCGACGCGATCGCCCGGCTCGGAGCGCAGCCGCTTTTGAAGCTTGTCAATTCGCTTTTGCGCGTTCATCCCCGGTCCGCACGTTCCAGAGCGGCCGGCGCTATTCGCGCAGCCAACTGCCGCGATAACCGAACGGGTCGTAAGCGGCGGGCGTCAGTGCGCGTCCGTCGAGGTAGTTGAGTTGAATCAGGAAGTTACGCGACGGCTGGTACGCGAGCTGGAACCCGCCCACGAACGCCTCGCCATCGCGCGACCCGAACGCGGCGTTGTCGTACCGCGCCCCCACGCTCAGACGCAACGTCAGCGGCGAGGAGAACCGGTACGAGAAGTGTGAGAGGTACAGGCCGCCGTACTGATCGCGGAGTCCCGAGCCGTTCCCGTAGAAGAACGAGAGCTCGCTCGACTGCGACAGGCGGCCGAGATCCAGAAGTCCGCTCCCGGCGCCGCTCAGATTTCTCCCGAGCTGAGGCGCGGGGGTCGCCATCGCGGGAGAGGCCGCGAGCGTGAGCAGAAGAAGCGGGAAAACGATCCTGCGCTTCATGCGACGACCTCCTGGCGGAGCCGAACGCCCGCAGAAACGGGGAACTCGAAGACGAGATTCACTCTAGGAGCTTCCCCGGAGGCCGTCAACGGGAATTCAGGCCGTCCGGCCCGCGGCAGAGGCGGCGCGTGTTCTAGCTCATTCGCGCCGATCTCGCCTCGAAGACCTCGGATTCCGAATCCCCGCCCTCATCGGACGTGCGACGGACCAGCAGCCGCACGACGAGCCGCACCTCGGAGCAATCCGCCGGCACGACGACCGGCACCGTCACCTCGTGCACCGAAACCGCCGGGGCGCCCTCGCCCGGTCCGCCGATCTCCTGGACCGCCCCCTCCGGCCGGCGCAGAAGCTCCAGATGCGGCCGGTGCTCGACCTCGGGCGTTGCCGGCGCGGTCCCCAGCGCGCTCAAGAGTTCTTCGCGCTCCCCCATCTCAGGAGGCGAAACCGCCTCGCGAGCGGGTGAATCGGCCGCCGGAACCTCGGCCATCGCTACCGGTTGCACGTATGTCTCTTCTGCGTCGGGCGTCGCCTTGGAGCGGCGCAGCCAGCCGAAGAGCCCGTTGCGGGACTTGCCGTTCTCGCTCTTTCCGTTGTCTTTCCGAACCGCGGCCGCCGCCTCGTCCGCCCGGGCCTCGACGGTCCTGGCCTCGTCCGCCGGCGGCTCCGCGAAGATCATCTTCTCGGAATCCGGCCCGGCGAGGAATCCGAACGCCGCATGGGTCTCCGGCATCGCTTGCGGCTCCGGGATCGTCGCCAGTTCTCTCACGCATGCGACGGACTCCTCCTCCGTCGCGGGCACCCCGGTAGCCGTCATCTCCGGGACTCGAGTTGCCTCGATCGTCGGCGCGAACGCGCTCTCGGCGGCCGACTCCAAGTGAAGCGGAGCACCCGGCATCGCCGAGCGCGGCTCCTCCATCGCCGGCTCGAGAGCCGGCTCGATCGTGTGGAGAGTCGGTGCCTCGACCGGCATCGGCCGAGCGGCTTCAGCACGCGCCAGCGT
>JAGVPR010000038.1 GCA_020052115.1 Candidatus Eiseniibacteriota bacterium | reverse complement strand
GTCGCTGCTACCGGCTTGGGAGCGGGCGGCAGCGCCGGCGCTTCCACGGCTTCCATGGCGGGACGCGGAGGGACCGTGCTGGACGCGCCGCCCAAAGGGCGCCTGGGCGCCGCCTCATCGAACTCGATGGCGCGCTGGAACTCGTTCGCGGCCTTGCGAAACTCGCGAAGCCCCTTCCCGATGGACCGGGCGACCTCGGGAATGCGATCTGCGCCGAATAGAAGCAGGATGAGAAGGAGGATGACGAACGTCTCTTGTGGTCCGATCCCGAACATGGGGGCCTCCGCGAATCCGCCCCTGATGCTAGCACGGCGGGCCGCGAAGCGTGAGGGACGCGCGTGAAGGCGGCCTCGGGGGCCGCGCCGGTTGCGTCACGAGCCCCGGCGCGGCCGCTCCGTCAGAAGATCGCGTAGATGAACGGCGCGATCGCGGAGCCCTCGGCGAAGATGAGAACGATCCCCATCAAGATGAGGAACATGAACAATGGGGCGAGCCACCACTTCTTCCTCACTTTGAGGAATCCCCAGACTTCCTTGAGAAGCGCGAACCGCTCAGAGACCTGCGCCGCCACGTGCGCCGTTCCTTTCTCCGCCGGCCTCAGTACTGGCGCCGGAACCGCGCGGGGTCCTTGGAAAGGGGCGCACGGCGCGCCCAGTAGGTCGAGGCGTTTCGATCGAACCGCCGCTCCAGGGGATCTTGCCCGAACAGGCGGCTCACGAGCCCGAGAGGCGTCAGCATGACATAGAAGACGAGCCCGAGAAGGATGCGTGTGTTCACCCAGAGAAGTCCGCTCGCGAGCAGCATCCAGAGTCGGAAGAGAGGGAGCAGGACGACCGGCACGGTCCACGCCAGCGCGGCCGCCGCGAGAGCGATGGCTCCGAGGGTCACGACGTGCGGGTCGTGATGGCGCAGGGCGCGGATCCCGATCACCACGGCGAGGATCACCGCGACTCCCGTTCCGAACTGCCGGATGTCGCGCCGGTCCTTCGGCGTCATTTCAGTCCAGCTCATAGACCTTTCGCCAATCCAGATCGTTCTCGAGCTTCGGCTGCTTCGTCTTGTCGAGAAGGAACGAGCCGAGGACGAGGTAGTCCATCTCGGTGCGCATGAAGCACAGATAGGCATCCTGGGGTGTGCACACGATCGGCTCGCCGCGCACATTGAACGACGTGTTGATGATGACGGGGCACCCCGTGCGCTCGTAGAACGCATGGATCATGTCGTAGTACCCGGGGCTCTCTTCCCGCGACACCGTCTGGAGCCTGGCCGAGTAGTCCACGTGCGTGATCGCGGGAATGTCGGAGCGCGCAACGTTGAGCTTCTCGATTCCCCAGAGCCTCTGCTGCTCCTCCGTCATCGCGATCCGCCGCTCCGGGCGCACCGAGGCGACCAGCAGCATGTAAGGACTCGGACGATCAATCTCGAAGACGTCGGAGACCTTGTCCTCCAGCACGCTGGGGGCAAAGGGACGAAACGACTCGCGGTACTTGATCTTGAGGTTCATCACCGACTGCATCTTCTGCGAGCGCGCGTCCCCGATGATGCTGCGGCTTCCCAGGGCGCGCGGCCCGAACTCCATCCGCCCGTCGAACCAGCCGATCACCTTCTCCTTCTCGATCAGTTCGGCCACGCGACTCGAACGTTTCGACGAATCGAGGCGCTCGTACGGATATCCGTACTGGTCGAGGAAGGCCTGGATCTCCGTTTCGCTGAAGCTCGGCCCCAGGTAAGAGCCTTGCTGCGCATCGCGCGCTTTCACCGCGCGCGGCTTCTCAAGGAACCCGTGCCACACCTGGAGCGCGGCCCCCAGGGCGCCGCCCGCATCCCCCGCCGCCGGCTGGATCCACAGATCATCGAAGATCCGCTCGCGCAGGATGCGGCCATTGCCGACGCAGTTCAGGGCGACGCCCCCCGCCAGGCAGAGGTGCCGCATCCCGGTCTCGCGCCTCACGTGCCGCGCCATCCGCACCATGACCTCCTCGGTCACCACCTGCACCGAGGCGGCCAAGTCCATCTCGCGCTGCGTGAGCGGCGATTCCGGCTCGCGCGGCGGGCCGCCGAAGAGCTTGGAGAAGCGCCCGTTCGTCATCGTGAGCCCGGCGCAGTAGTTGAAGTACTTCATGTTCATGCGGAAGGAACCGTCCTGCTTGAGATCCATCAGCTCGCTGAGAATTGCGTCCACGTACTTCGGCTCGCCGTAGGGTGCCAGTCCCATCACCTTATATTCACCGGAATTCACCTTGAAGCCGGTGAAGTACGTGAATGCCGAATAGAGCAGCCCCAGCGAGTGCGGGAAACGTATCTCGGCGAGAAGCTCGATCGCAGCGTCGCGGCCGACACCATAGCTCGTCGTCGTCCACTCCCCCACCCCATCCATGGTAAGAATGGCGGCCTCGCGAAACGGGGATGGATAGAAGGCGCTCGCGGCATGCGATTCGTGGTGCTCGGTGAAGAGCACTTCCTTCTCGTAGCCGAGTTCCTCCCGGATGAGGGACGGCAGGAAGAGCTTCTGACGCAGCCAGAGCGGCATCGCCATCAGGAATGACTTGAAGCCGGCCGGAACGGTCGCCTGGTAGGTCGAGAGAAGACGCTCGAACTTGAGCAGCGGCTTGTCGTAGAAAGCCACGTAGTCTATGCCGTCAACCCCGATCCCGCCCTCACGCAGGCAATACGCGGCTGCATGGCCGGGGAACCGGTAGTCGTGCTTTTTCCGGGTAAACCGCTCCTCCTGGGCCGCGGCCACGATCTCCCCGTCGCGGACGAGGCAGGCCGCGCTGTCGTGATAGAAAGCGGATATGCCCAAGATGTTCATTTCACGCCACCGGTTGACGGATGCTGGTCGGGACGGCAAGTGGTTGTGATTCTACCAGGAACGCGCTCTCTGCCTCAATCGGAGTGCCTGAGGTGACTCTTGAGGTTTGACTTGCGAGGGTCTACAGGAAGGCGGGCGACTCCGCCGCGTGGCGGCAAGCGACTCGCGAGTGCCGTGGGCACTGGGGGAGAGAATGAACAATCGGCGCCGGGAGTATCGGTAGAACGCGCGATACGAGAGCAGGACGGTCGCTTCGTCGGCCCAACCCCACGACACTCGCATCGGTCAGCTTAACTCCTCGGGGATTCCGCTCGTATCGGGCGACCCTCTAATCGCATACCCAGAGAACTCCCATTCCGACATCAGGGATTCCCTGAGTTACCAGCGGCCGGTCGGCCTGCTAAGATAGACCTCCGTGCACCGAGAGGCAGAGTCCGGGATTGATCGAAGCCATCGTGAGCGCGCTGCAGGAGCCATCGTGCCGACTGACGACGAACCTCGCAACAACCTGAGCGAGCGAGCCCAGGACAGGGACCCCACGAGTCCGGAGTCCGACCTCCGGAGAATCGTGGAGGAGCTGACCCCACGGACAGGAAGCTCACCCTCCATCGCCCAGGTCGCCGACTCTCTCCCGCTCGCCGTGTACGTCATGGACATCACGGACATGAGGATCGTCTATCTCAGCCCGTTCTGGGAGCGGATCTCCGGGCGCCCCCCCCAGTCAACCATCGGCATCGGAAGCGCGCTCTTCACCGAGCTTCTCCATCCGGACGATCGGGAACGGCAGACGCAGGCGCTCGTGAAGTTCAGGATGGCTGCCGACAGCGAAGTACTCGAGACGGAGTTCAGGGTCCGGCACTCGGACGGGACTTGGAGATGGTATCGCGCCTTGGGCGTGCCGTTCCGGCGAGGAACCAACGGACTCGTCGTCCAGATCCTCGGGGCGGCCCAGGATGTCACGGCGCCCCGAGAAGCCGAGGCTGCGCTGACCCATGCGCACCAGGAACTGGAGCAGCAGGTCCGGCTGAGGACGGAGGAACTCTCGCGCCTCAATGAGGCGCTCAGAAAGGAAGTCGGGGAGCACGAGAATTCCGCGGCGGCCCTGCGGCTGCACCGGGATCTGATGATCGCTCTGGGATCGGTCGCGACCATGACAGAGGCCGCTCGAATCGTCTTCGCGCACGCGCGCCGGATCGCCGGCGTGGATTTCTGCGCCCTGTACCTAGAGGATCCGTGCTCCGGCGGGATTGATCTGGTCGCCCACGATGGGATTTCTTCCGAGTTCGCGAGCACCATCTCTCACTTCGACGCCGACGCCTTTCAGACACGCCTGCTCCGAGAAGGGAGACCCCTTCATGGCCCGTACTCCGAGCTCGCGGAACGCACCGACGAGATGCTCCTCAGCGAGGGCCTTCGCGCGCTGGCGGTCGTCCCGATCCGGCACGACGAGCAGGTCTTCGCGGGCCTCTGCTTCTCCTCACGCTCGATCGAGGATTTCCCGGAGGACGCGCGCAATCAGTTCGACCTGATCGCCTCGCAAATCGGCGGATCCATCGCGCGCATCCGCGCCCGGGAAGCGCTCCGCATCTCGGAGGAGAAGTACCGGGCCGTCGTCGAGAACACGACCGAGGGAATCCTGGTCATACAGGACGGCGCGGTTCGCTTGATGAACCGGAACGCGCGTGAAGCACTCGGATACTCCTCCGACCAGCGCTCGTCCTTGTCCCTTCTCTCGGCGGTGCACCCCGATGACCGGGAGAGAGCCTGGAAGTATCACACGGACCGTCTTGCCGGCCTGCCCGCTCCGTCCGAGTACGAAATCCGGATCCTCGTCCCGAGCGGCGGATACCGCTGGTTCCGGCTCGCCACCGCCAAGATCGCATGGGAGGACCGCCCGGCCTTCGTCGTCACGACACGCGACATCACCGAGCGCGTGAGATCCGAACAGGAGATTCGCGAAGCCCGCGACAGGCTGGAGCTGGTGACGCGGCACGTGGGCGCCGGCATCGCGATCATCTCGAAGGAGTACCGCACGGTCTGGGCGAATGACGTGCTGCGTCGGATGTACGGGGAGACGGAAGGGAAAGTCTGCTACGAGACGTACAACGGCCGCGATGCGGTCTGTCCGGGGTGCGGCGTGCGAACGATTTTCGAGACCGGCTCGGAGCAGGTCCTCCACGAACAGCGCGGGACGGATGCCGCCGGGAAGGAGATCTGGGCGCAGATCGTCGCGACGCCGATCCGCGATGCGAATGGAAACGTGACGAGCGCGCTGGAGGTCGTTGTCCCGATCACGGAGCGGAAGCTCCTGGAGCGGGAGGCGCTCGACGCCGCCGCCGTCGAGCAGCAGCGAATCAGCCGCGATCTTCACGACAGCGTGGGCCAGGAGCTGACGGGCCTTTCCTGCATGGCGAAGAGCCTCGCCCGCCGGCTCGCCGACCGGTCCGCGCCCGAAGCCGAGGTGGCGGAGAGCCTCGCCGACGGCATCCGCCAGGCAGATCGGAAGAG
>JAGVPR010000305.1 GCA_020052115.1 Candidatus Eiseniibacteriota bacterium | reverse complement strand
GGCGGCGCTGGCGCTCTCGCGGCCTTCGCGCGGGATTGCGCTCTCGCGCCCGCTCGACTTCGAGGTTCCCGGGATCGTCGCCGAGCTGAGGCAGCCGACCCGCATGGCGTGCTGGGCGACGACGTACACGATGCTCGTCTCGTGGCGCGATCAAACCTCCGCTTCGATCGAGTTCACACTCGGCGGGCTCGGGCAGAAGTGGGTGGATCTCTTCAAGGCCGACACCGGGAGTTCCGCGGAGCAGGAGGCGGAACTCTTCGTCGCCGCGGGCCTCGTCGCCGAGCCCCTGGCGAGCTACACGCTCGAGGCTTGGGAGGGGATGCTCCGTCAGTACGGCCCGCTCGCCGTCATAGTTGACGTTGATCCGAGCGAGAAGCGCGCGATGCACACACTCTTGATGACCGGTATCCACGGCGACGGAACCGCCGGCGGGACGACGGCGACGATCGTGGATCCGGCCCGCGGCACGAAGCGCCCGATGAGGTTCAGCGACTTCCTCGCTCAATACGAGCAGGGCGCGACACGGCGAACCGCCAGCGGCCGCTTCAATCAGATCATCCACTGGCCGAAGGACGTGAAGTTCGCGGGGGCGAAGTCGGTTGCCGCCGGCCGCGCCTTCACGAGCAAGTCGCCGTCTCCGCCGGCGAATACGGCCCCCGGCACGCCGCCCGTGGCGCAGCCGTGGTCCACGTACTTCCACTTCCGCAAGGGGAGCAAGTTCGACATTGACGGGCCGCTCTCCTACAACGGGAAGGGGGAGGTGCTGGAGCGCACGGCGGACTACTTGAAGTTCACGATGAAGATGCCTGCGGCCAGCATCTTCGGAAACGACATCCCTGCGGCCGACATGGTGCTCGAGGCCACCTACAAGAAGGAAGGGAAGGGGAATCTCATCAAGGCGACCATCAACGGCGTCGTGATGGAGGATTCCGATGGCGAGATCGTCTCCAGCGGCACGAAGCGGACGATTCGGCCGAGGTTCACCGGGTTCACGGGCCCGCTTCCAGAATGGCTCACGGTGACTCCCGACGGGAACGACGAGATTGACTTGGACATGAAGATCGACGGGCGGGAAGTTGACTTCGATCTGGAGCTGAAGAGCGGATCCGCGGGCCTGGCGCTCGGCATCGAGCCCTGGAGCCGGTTCTTCTCGTTCGCGGGGGGGACGGCATTCCTCGTGAACGGGCCGCTCAGCTTCGATGGGCGCGGGCGTGTTCTGGAGCGCTCCGATCTGAAGCTCGTGTTCGAGATGACGATGCCCGAGGCGTCCATCGTCGGCAAGAAGATCCCCAAACTCGAGCTCGCCCTCGACGCGACGTACCTCAAGGAGGGAATGGGCAACACGGTCATCTTCACCGTCAACGGAACCAAGCACACCGACACGAACGCCTCGATCGCGACCGACACCGAGCGCGACCGCCGGACGATCAGCCCGTCGATCAAGATCCCGGGAACGAACCTCGAGATGATCTCCTTCGGCCCCGACGGGCGTGATGAGATGGATCTCGACGTCACGATTGACGGCAAGGAGCACGACTTCAATCTCAAGAAGGTCAAGGACTCCGGGGCCCAGTCGCTGGTGCGCGGCCTGAGTTCCAGCTCGACGGCGGCGAACGCCCACACGGAGATCGCCGTCTTCACGGGCAGGACGAGCGCGACGCGATGGAAGCTCGCCCGAGCCAACGTCGCAAGGCGGCTCGGGGAGATCGTGAGAAACCCCGACGTCGTGAACCAGGGGGCCCTCAACCTCTGCGGGCCTGCCATCTTCTTCCACGTCTGGGCGAGGCGCGACCCGGTCCCCTTCGTGAAGTACGCCGCGGATCTCTTCGAGAAGGGCCAGGGCCAGGTCGGCACGCTCAAGGTCAAGCCGGACGACGATCTGGTGCTGAACGACTACGCGAAGATCGTCCCACGGATGGGAGCGAATGTCACCCCGATCGCCGAGTGGATGTGCCTGAGCGCGCTTCGCGACTCGGAGAACGCGGTGATTGATTTCGAGGGTGATCCCAATGAGAACGTCGCCGGGATCACGACCCCGGGAGAACTCGCCTCGTGGATGAAGGCGAGCGGCATGTACTCGCGCGTCGTGGACGAAGGGAACTGGGTGTTCACGAAGGGGGTGTCGCACGCCCTCGCGCTGGCCCCCGCGGCGAACAGAGACATCTTGATGTTGATCAACGCGAGGATCCTGCCGAACCAGGGGGGAGCGAAGAAGAAGCTCGTGGACTCCTTCCCGAACCACTACGTCCAGCTCCTCTCGAGGATCAGCTTCCCGGCGGGCGGAAACTACGAATTCGACTACTGGTGCTGGGGTGATCCTCCGGGGCATGCGGTCGTCCGGGCCCAGGATTTCATTGACAACTACTACGGAGCGGTTACGGGCGATGTCTGATGGACAAATGCCCCGCTTGTTCCGGGCGATGGAGCCGGCATGAGTCTCCATGATCTGCACGAGGAACTCGACCTGTACCGTCGCCTCCGGGTTCGTTCGAAGGCGAAGCCGCGCGCGGGCGCCGGATCCCGCGCGCGTCCGTCGCCGCCGAGCGGCGTCAAGCAACGCTCGAACGGCCGCCTATCGGCGGCGACGGGCAGGGTCAGCCGGGCGTTCTACGGGACGGGCGAGCACGTCCTGGCCGGCGATGTGGACACGGGGGCATTTCACGCAGGGAAGGACAAGCTCGATGTCAACGGCTGCCCGTTCACCTACGCTGAGTTGATCGCGATCGGGGACCTGTTCGAGACCTACGACGAGATGATCGCGGCGGACCCGGCGGAGCTCAGGCGGCTACAGTCATTGATCGAGAAGAGCCGGCGCTTCTATGCTGCGCGCGTTTTCGGTTCCGGCTCCGGCGGGAAGAATGCCACGGATCCCGAGTGGCAGAGCGCGACCGGCGGGCGATACCTAAAGCTGGCCGAGGACAACTTCGCCCACTTCGCGCCGTCGAGCAGCGTGCTGACGCCCGGGGCCACGGGAACGAAGCGGAGCCACAAGACGGAGTGGGAGGGCTACCACCAGCGCGCCATCCAGAAGGCCCGCGGGGGCGCGAAAGCCGATCTCATGGACGCTCTCGTCATAAACGCCTTCGGGGACCACTTCCTGACAGACGCCTTCGCAGCCGGGCATCTCTTCAACAAGGACGACATCAACACCTTGTTCAAGGTGAGCGTCTTGTCGCTCGGTAAGGTGAACGCCGCCGGCAAGGAGTTCTTCGCGAAGGTCTCGAAGCGGGCCTTCACCGGCGCGGTGAAGAAGGCGTTCAGCTCCTACGAGACCGTCGAGGACTATCTCTCGATCCTCAAGTGGAACCCCAACATTGACTCGGAGGATCGGTTCAGGGATCTCCTGGCGGGCATCGCGGAGGTCGAGCCGGACTTGCTCGGAAAGTCGGTGGTCGCGAAGGCGATCCACGACCGCCTCAACGAGATGAACGGCGGGGTGCCCGTAACGAACAACATGGGGGACAGCTGGGATCTCACCGGTGACGGCACGCTCGACAAGAAGAACCTCGCGATCATGCAGAAGGCGGTGAAGCAGTCCATCGCGAACGTCCAAGACGCCGTCACGAGCACCACGGCGGTCGCGGTGTACTGCAAGCGGGTCTGGGACTACACGCCCCAGCCGACCTCGAAAGCGACGGCGATCATCAAGGACCTGATCTTCACCTACACGAATCCCGCACGGGATGCGCTCGTCCAGGCGACGGCTGACCTGATCAAGGAACGGTACCAGATGATGCTCGACGAACTCGTGCGGAGGAAGATCCTCAAGAAGGCATGATGCGGCCCGCGTCTTGCCGGTCCTGCCCGCGTCCGGCGCGCCGGGACGGCCCGTGCTCGGGACCGCCCCGGCGTTCCCTCTTCTTCCCTACGCCCCGTGGCGGGCGAGGATCTCCTTCACCTTCTTCGTGATGTCGAGAGCCTTGTCGAACGGGCGCTGCCACATGTTGCGGCCGAAGATGAGCCCGGTCGAGCCCGCGCGCATGGCGATCCCGACCTTCGCGAGCAGGTCCTCGTCGCCCATCTTGCTCCCGCCGGAGACGAGCACCAGCGTCCGGCCCGACGACCGGACGACCTTCGCCATCCGCTCCTCGTCCGAGTGCTGGAGCGAGGGGTAGGGCTTCGGATTCTTCTCGTGGGACGGCTTCGGCATGTTCAGCTTCACCACGTCAGCGCCCAGCTCGCAGGCGACGCGGGCCGCATAGTCCACGGCGTAGTAGCTGTCGCGGCCGCCCTTGGACTCGATCTCGCGCCCGCGGGGGTACGACCAGACGATGACCGGCATTCCGAGCCGCTCCGCGTCGTAGCGAAGCTCGTTGAACTGATTGAAATCCTCGTCCTGCCTCGGCGATCCGACGAAGAGAGTGTACCCGACCGCGAGCGCTCCGAGGCGCACGGCATCCTCCACGGTGCCCGTCAGCGGCGAGAACGCCTCATCGTCGGAGGGAATGGCCGTCTTGCCGTTCAGCTTGAGGATGAGTGGCACGCGCCCCGCGTACTTGCCGCCGTACTTCTCGGCGAGGCCGATGTGGAGGGCGATGCCGTTGAAGCCGCCTTCGACGGCGAGGCGATACTGGAAGTCGGGATCCATGGACTCCGGGTTATCGAAGAAATCTATCGGTCCGTGCTCCAGCCCCTGATCGATCGGGAGCAGCAGGAGCGTGCCGTTCTTCAGTCCGTGCTCGTAGATCAGGCTGTAGAGGCGCGCTTTCTTTCCCTGACTCAGGCCCATCTCGTCGAGACCGGGGCGGTTCGGCTTTGTCACAGTGCGGGTGGCCATGAAGGATCTCCTCCGGCGCTAGCGGCGGTGGAACATGCTCTTGACGATGTACCCGCCGATCTTCGGATTCTCCCGAAGCCGGCGGAGCGAATAAGCGTACCAGGAGCGGCCGAACGGCACGTAGACCCGCAGCCGGTGTCCCGCATCTACGAGGATCTGCCGCAGCTGCTCGTCCACGCCGAGCAGCATCTGAAACTCGTATTGCTCGCGCGTGAGGCCGTGCTTCTCGATGAGCCGCAGCGCGTCCCAGACGACGTGCTCATCGTGTGTCGCGATTCCCACGTAGCATCCGGCGGCGAACAGATCATCGAGCGCCAGAGCGAAGTTGCGCCGGATGATGTCCCGGTCCTTGAAGGCGATCGCTCGCGGCTCGTTGTAGATCCCCTTGCAGAGCCGGACGTTCGTCCTGGTCTTCGCGAGCCGGCGGACGTCGTCGCGCGTGCGGCGCATGTAGGCCTGGATCGCGATCCCGACGTTCGGATGGCGCTCCTGCACGCGGAGGAAGAGCGCGATCGTGTCCTCCGTGCAGGCGGAGTCCTCCATGTCTATCCGGACGAAGTTGCCGTATCGGGCCGCGGTATCCGCGATCTGCAGCATGCCGCGGAAGCAGAGTTCCGGGTCCAGGCGCAGCCCGATGGCGGTCGGTTTCACGGAGACGTTGGCCTGCAGGCCGCGCTGCGAGATGGCGTGAAGAGTTTGTACGTACTGCTCCACCGCAGCCTCGGCCTCGGAGGCGTGATGGATGTGCTCGCCGAGCACGTCCAGGGTCGCGAGGATGCCCTTCGAATTCAGCGAAGAACCCACCCGCAGCGCGTCCTCGACCGCCGCGCCGGCGATGTAGCGCTTCGAGACCTGTCCGACGATCGGCTTGGGCACCAGGGGAAGCGTGCGCGCGATCGTCGTGTCGAGGAAGCTCATCTCCGCCTCCGCAGCGGCGCAAGGCGCGCGAAGTCCAGGAGCCCGGGGGCGATTATCTCCGAGTCCGGCGGCTCGCAACGGATGCCGCAGCGGGATATGGCGCCCGGCGGACGACGCTCAACGCAGGATCCCCTCATCCCTTACCCCTCCCCAATGAGACCGGCTCGTATTGTGCCATGGCCGCGCGGTCAGGTCAAACGGGCGGGTCCTTGCTTGGAGCGGAAGCCGCGGGGATCTGTGCGAATAGAAACCGGGCCGAAGGTCTTCGACCCTCGGCCCGGCTCGCCTGCCGGCCCGAACGGGCAACAGCCCATCCAGGCCCGAATTACCTCAGAAGCCTCAGCGATTGCGTGAAGGTCTGTCCGCCGGCCTCCAGCCGCACGATGTAGACGCCCGAGGCGGCGCGGGCGCCGCTGTTGTCACGCCCATCCCAGATGGCGCGGCGGTAGCCCTGCGCTTCGAACCCGTCGAGGAGGCTGCGCACCAGCCGGCCGCGGATGTCGAAGAGCCGGATCCTCACGGCGCCGGGATTCTTCAGGCCGTACGGAATCGTCGCCATTCCCGAGAACGGGTTCGGGTGCATCACGCCGAGGAAGGTCCGCGTCGGCGCCGGAGTTTCGACAGCCACCAGTTCGTCGTCGTTCTGGATCGTGCCATGGCCCTGCGCATCAACGATCGTCGCGTTAACGGGGTCGGTCAGGTTGACGACGAACGTCTCATCGGTCTCGAAGTCGGTGTCGCCCTGGACGTGCACCGGGATCTCCCGGGTGAGGGAATCGCCGGGCGCGAAGATCAGCGGCTGGGGCGTGGCGATCGCAAGGTAATCGGTGTCAGCCACGGCTGTGCCGTTCGTCGTTGAGTAGTTGACGGAGATGGTCCTGCCGCTCGCGGCCGAGAGCGTCACGGTGAAGATCGCATCCACGGTGCCGCTGTCCCCTTCGACGACCGAGAGGTCGTTGATCGAGATCGTCGGCTCGGCATCGTCGTCGGTGATCGTGCCGATGCCCGTCGTGTCAACGATGGCCGCGTTCACGGCATCCGAAAGGACGAGCGTATACGTCTCCTCGTCCTCGTCGAGCACGTCGCCGTTCACCACCACCGTGACCGGCTGCGACACCGAGAGCGGCGGGAATACGATCGTGTCCGGGGGCGCGATGGCCGCGTAGTCGGGACCGGCCGCGGCCGTTCCGTTGGCGGTCGCGATCAGTACCCTGACCGTGTCGCCCGACGGGGCGGAGAGACTCACGGTGAAGACGGCGTTCACGGTTCCGCTGTCGCCCTCGGCCACCGCGACATCGTCGATCATGAGGCCAGGAGCCGCCTCATCATTGCTGATGGTGACGGCGCCCGCGGAATCGGAGAGCGCCGCATTCACAGGGGCCGAGAGGTTGACCAGGAACGTCTCGTCGCCCTCGACGGTGAGGTCGCCGTTGACCGTGACGCCGAGTGTATCGGCCGTGGCGCCCGGGTCGAAGATGATCTGCCCCGAGGCTGCGACATAGTCGTTGTCCGCGGTCAAGGCCGTACCATCGGCGGTCTGGAAATCGACCTTGACCGTGTCGGCGCTTGCCGAGGAGAGGGTTACCACGAGGCCGGCAGTCGCGGTGCCCGCGTTGCCCTCGAGAACGGAGGCGCCGGCAATCGAGATCCAGGGCAGCGTGTCGTCGTTGGTGATGGTGCCGGCGCCGATCGAATCAAAGAGCGCCGCGTTCACCGGCGCCGACAGGTTCAAGAAGAACGACTCGCTCGGCTCGAAGAAGATGTCGCCGTTGACCGCCACGCTGACCGTGTCCGCCGTGACACCCGGGTCGAAGATGATCTGCCCGGAGGCCGGGACGTAGTCGTTGCCGGCGGCCGTCGCTGTTGCATCGGCGGTCTGGAAGCTCACCTTGATCGTGTCGGTGCTTGCCGAGGAGAGGGTTACCACAAAGCCGGCATCCACGGCGCCCGCGTTCCCCTCGAGGACGGAGGCGTCGGCTACCGAGAGGGTCAACTGGCCGGTGCTCGTTCCACGCTTCCTATAGTAGAGCTCGCTGTTGCCGCCGCCGTCCCGGGAATCCGACCAGACGACATAGACCGTGTTCTGCGGATCCACCGCCACCGCAGGCATGAGCGATCCGCTCGGCTCATCCGTGAGCCGCTCGTCGGCCGACCACGCCGCTCCGTCCCATTCCTTGTAGTAGATCTCGAAGTTGCCGTCCCTCTGATCCGCCCAGACGACGTGAGCGCGGCCGAGAGAATCCGCTATCCCGGTCGCCTGATACGTCCAATAGGGCGAGTTCGAAATCTGCAGATCGCCGGACCAGGAGCCGCTCTCGAAGCGCTTGTAGAAAACCTGAGCGCTCGATGAGCGCGCGTCGAGCCAGAACACGTGGATGCCCCCGAGCGGGTCCGCCGATACGGCAGGATACTGCGAGACGCCCGATGCGTTGGTGAGCCGCAGCGACGATGACCACTGCGAGCCGTCCCAGCTCATGGAGTAGAGCTCGAGATTGCCGTCGCGGTCATCGGACCAGACCACATGAAGGCTGTTCGAGAGTCCGGCCGCTATGGCGGGCTCGACCGAGGAAGCCGGGTCGTCCGTCAGACGTTCGTCGGCGGACCATCCCGAGGCGCCGAGCTTCTTGTAGTAGATCTCGTAGTTCCCGTCCCGCCGGTCGTACCAGACCACGTGCGCCGCGCCGGAGCTATCCGCGGCCATCGAGGGCCGGTAGGAGACAGCGGGGTCGTTGGTGAGCCTCTCGTCCGGAAGCCAGACGCCGGCCACGCGGCGCTTGAAATAGATTTCGGCGTTGCCGTCGCGAAGGTCATACCAGCAGACGTAGAGCGACTCGGCGGATGCGACCGCGACCGAAGGCCAGAGCGAGTGCCCGGGGCTATTGGTCAAGCGCGTATCCGGCGACCAAGCGGCGCCGTCCCACTCCTTGTAGTAGACCTCGCGATTCCCGTCGCGACCATCCTCCCACACCATATGCAGGTGACCCGAAGCATCCGAGACCAGGGCGGAGAGGTCGGAGGCCGACGTCGCGAACGTCAGTCTCTCCTCGGGCGACCATTCAAAGGCCAGCGCCTCGGAATATGCGACCGACAGCGACGAAAGGATCGCGGTCATGCAGAGCGCGGCCAACTGAAACGGGCGGTGATGCAATGAACTGCGGATCATCGGTCCACCGTCCTTCGAGTGATCAATATGAAGAGCGCACGCGTGGCCGGGCCTTCATGCAGGAGAGGGGTCACGACCCGGGCAATGGCGGACACCACGGTGCTCTGGGTCAATTCTCTCACACCGTAAAGCTGGAATCAACAAGGGGAACGGGCGGCACGTGAATTCTGCCTTGCGGCATTGCGGCCATGGGCCCTGACGAGCAAAGGATGCCGTGTTCGGAAACTGGCTGAATTCGACCGCTCCGGAGCGGCTCGAAACCCGTCAGCCGCGAGCTGCCGCCGCCGGAAACGCCGGAGTCGGTCGATCTGCGCGGCCTTCAGGAATGGAACGGTTTCTCCGATCCGTGGAGCATGGCCTGAAAGCCCGGCAGGAACGGTTCGCCGGGAATGGGTGGTTGGCTCCGGCCGGAACGCGCGGAGTCGGCGAGTGACTACGGGGGCGGTGATGAAACCGATCCTTTCGACACGGGACCTCTCGCGGATCTTCCAGGTGAACGAGTCGTCGGTGAAGCGCTGGGCCGACATGGGCGTCCTGCACTGCTTCCGCACGCCGGGCGGCCATCGGAAGTTCACAGTGGAGGAGGTGCTTCGCTTCGCCCGCGAGCAGAAGTTCCAGCTCGACGACGACGCGCTCCGCATGCTGGGCGTTAGCGGCCGGTTCTCCCGCGCACCCGGCCCGCGCGAACTGGAGGCGCTGGGTGACGATCTCTTCGATGCCCTCACGCGCCAGAACTCCGACGCGGGCTCGCGTTTGCTGCTCGAGGCCCTCGCTTCACATCTGTCCGTGGAGACGATCTGCGATAGCGTGGTGAACCGTGCCGTGGATCGCGTCGGCGAACTCTGCGCCTCGGGCGCGATGGAGGTGTACGAGGAGAGGATCGCCACGGCCAAGCTGACGGAGGCGCTCGTCCGACTGTCGGACGCTCTCGGCCCGGTGCCCTCCGTGCCGACCCATGCGCTCATGGCATGCGTGCCCGAGGAGGCCCATGACCTCGGCCTGCGGTGCGCCCGCCTTTTGCTCCAGCGTCACGGATGGAAGATCACGTACCTTGGCGGATTGTTGCCCCCCGGCTCGGTCGAGGCGGCGGTCCACCGCTTCCGTCCGAATGCGGTGTTCTTGTCAGGCTCCATAGAGTGCGACGGGCTGCGCGCGAAGGTGGAGTCCATCGCGCGGGCGACGCATGAGACGGGAGCCCGCCTCGTGCTCGGGGGACGCGCCTTCGACCATGCGGGCGCCGCGGTTTTCCCGGGAGTGGATCTCATCGTCCGCACGGTGGCCGAACTCGAGCCGTTCGTCGAGGAGATCTCGCGCGGCTCCGAGCGGGCCGGCTGATTTTCCGGCGCCGGGTCCGCGTTGACTGCCCGGCGCCGGCCCTCTAACATCGCCTCCGGATCGCGCCGTCCCATTCACCCCGACGGCACGGGAGGTTTCTTGGAATCCGTCAGCCCGGAGCGCCGCCCCACGCCCACCGTCCGTGTGGCAAACGTGCCCATCGGCTCTGATCATCCGATCGTCGTCCAGTCAATGACGAACACGGACACAGCCGATGTCGAGGCGACGCTCGCCCAGACGGCCGCGCTCGCGGCCGCGGGCTCCGAGCTGGTTCGCGTCACCGTGAACACGCCGGCGGCGGCGGCGGCGGTTCAGCGCATCGCCGCCTCGCTCCGCGACCGCGGAATCGGGGTCCCGCTCATCGGCGACTTCCACTACAACGGTCATCTGCTCCTGATGCAATTCCCCGAGTGTGCCGCGACGCTCGACAAGTACCGGATCAACCCCGGGAACGTCGGCGCGGGCTCCAGGCACGACGAGAACTTCGCGACGATGATCCGCGTGGCGATCGAGCGTGGGAAGCCGGTGCGCATCGGAGTCAACTGGGGCTCGCTCGATCAGGCGCTGCTCTCGACGCTCATGGACGAGAACGCGCGACGGCCCGAGCCGAAGGATGCGGGCGCCGTCTTGCTCGTGGCGATCGTCGAGAGCGGGCTGCGCTCGGCGGAAACGGCCGAGCGGCTCGGCCTTCCTCATGACCGGATCATCCTCTCCGCAAAGGTCTCATCGGCGCCCGAGCTGATCGCCGTCTATCGCGCCCTCGCGGCGCGATGCGACTACCCGCTGCACCTCGGCCTCACGGAAGCCGGAATGGGCGCGCGCGGGCTCATCGCCTCGGCGGCCGCGATGGCGCCGCTCCTTCTCGAGGGGATCGGCGATACGATCCGGGTGAGCCTGACCCCGGAGCCGGGAGGGGACAGAACCGAGGAGGTCCGCGCCTCTCAGCACATCCTCCAGTCGCTCGGTATTCGCTCCTACGCGCCGCAAGTGAGCGCCTGCCCCGGTTGCGGGCGCACGACGAGCACGCTCTTCCAGGAGATGGCCCAGCAGATCGAGGGGCACATGAGCCGCCGCATGCCGGAGTGGAGGAAGTTGTATCCCGGCATCGAGACCCTTCGCGTGGCGGTGATGGGCTGCGTCGTCAACGGCCCGGGCGAGTCCAAGCACGCGGACATTGGGATTTCGCTTCCCGGAACGGGCGAGGCGGCGAAGGCTCCGGTGTACATCAACGGCCGTCTCGACAGGACCCTCAAGGGCGAGGGTCTCGTGGCCGAATTCCTCGAGATCCTCGAGAACTACGTTTCCTCCCGCTTCGCCCCGCCGTAGAGCGGCCCTCCGGGACCGCTGGGTCAAGTTCCCCGGCCTATTTGCCGACGAATGAGTGGCGGTCCTCGGGCCGCCATCGCGCGCTCCGTGCGCCTGTTGTGGGCACCGCGACGTCCCCGCCGGGGCGCCGCGGCGGGCCTGGAGGGTCAGCCGGCATGCCCCGTATTGATGCGATATTCCGTGCGGTGAAGGAGATCGGCGCGACCGACCTCCACATCGCCACGGGATCGCCGCCGATGCTCCGCGTCAACGGGGAGCTGCGGCCGGTCGAGTTTTCGGACCTCTCCGACGAGACGATCCGGCAGATGTTCCACGAGATTATGTCGGATGAGACGCGCGCGGAGTACGAGAGGCAGCGCGATGCGGACTTCGCGTACGAGCTCACGAACGTGGCGCGGGTCCGCTGCAATGTCTACGAGCAGCGGGGCGGCGTGGCGGGCGCATTCCGCATCCTCCCGAACCAGATCCTCACATTCGAGCAGCTCGGGCTGCCGCCGCAGGCGGTCCGCATGGCCGGTTTCGCGCGCGGGCTCGTGCTCGTCACGGGACCGCCGGGCAGCGGAAAGTCCTCGACCCTGGCGGCGATCCTCGATCACGTGAACCGCACACAGCGCAAGCACATCATCACGATCGAGGACCCGATCGAGTACGTCCACCAGAGCCAGAACTGCCTCGTGAACCAGCGCGAGGTCGGCGTCCACACGCGCGGCTTCGCGGCGGCTCTGCGCGCGGCGCTCCGCGAGGATCCCGACATCGTCCTGGTCGGCGAGCTGCGCGACCTCGAGACGATCGAGCTGGCGGTGACCGCCGCCGAAACCGGGCAGATGGTCTACGGCACGCTCCACACGATGGGCGCTCACCAGACGGTGGACCGGATCATTGACGCGTTTGCCGATGACCGGCAGCAGCAGATCCGCATCATGCTCTCCGAGTCGCTCCGTGCCGTGTTCTCTCAGCGCCTCCTGCCGCGCGCGGACCGCGAAGGGCGCGCCGCGGCGTGCGAGATCATGTTCGCCACCCCGGCCATCGCCGCCATGATCCGCGACCAGAAGACGTTCCAGATCCCCTCGATGCTCCAGACGGGGAAGCGCGAAGGCATGCTCACGATGGATGACTCCCTCGCGGCCTTGGTCCAGTCGGGCACGGTGGCGGCCGAGGAAGCGGCGCGTTACGTGACGAACCGCGATCTCGTCATGCGCCTGCGCGGCCGGGCCGCGTAGGCGGGATGCACAGGCCGATGCGCGCGATCCTCTCCGGCGAGCTGGGGGCGGTGAGCCTCTTCGATCTCTGCCAGTTCCTCATGCTGAACCGCCGAAGCGGCGAGCTCGTCGTGGAGAAGGGCGGCAAGCGCTGCTTCCTCTTCTTCGATGAAGGTCAGATCCTGAACGCGGTGGATGACGGCCTGAACGACGGCGCGCCGGCCGCACTCCGCGTGCTGCTCCTCACCGAGGGAACGTTCGAGTTTCGAGAAGGCGCGCCCTCGCCCGCGCGGCGCATCGAGCTCAGCACGGAGAACCTGCTGCTCGACGTGGCGCGCCAGGTGGACGAGATGGCCGAGCGGACCGGCGCGCGCCGAACGGCGCCCGGGCAGATCAGTCACGAGCTGTCGCAGGCGGCGCTCTTCGAACTCAAGCAGCGGCAGGCGCGCGATCTCGAGGAGATCTTCCGCAACGTGGCGGGAGAAGACGGCGCGGGATCGCCGGGCGATGCGACGGGCCGTTTCGAGGACGCTCTGCGGGCTATCCGCGGAAGCGGGGCGACGCTCTGCTACCGCGAGGAACGGGGCGCTGCCTCGGTCATCGGCGGCGCGGATGTGCAGTTCGCGCCTGTGATCCCTGTGGAGGCGAAAGCGGCGCGCGGCTTCGTGCGACGGGCGTTCGACCGGCAGTCCCGCCGAGTGCTAGAGAGAGGGGAGACCGTGGCGGGCCGCTTCGCGGGTGATGGAGCGTGCTTTCATCTCAGCGCCTGGAAAAGGGACGGCGCACTGGCGCTCGATGCGACGGAGCTTCTCGCGCACCCGCCGGAGGCGGAGCCCGCCGCGTTCCTCGATGATCTCTCGCGCGAGGCGGCGGCGCTCGAGTCCGGCATGATCTTGCTCAGCGTTCCGCAACGCTGCGGCGCGACGACGATGACGGCGGCGCTGCTCGAGCGGCTGCAGGCGGAGGGGCGCGAGCGCTATCTGCTCGTCGAGGAGAAACCGCGGTATCTGCTCATGTCGGGGGCGGGGGTTCTCGACCGCAGGGATTTGTGGGATCTGCCGGGAGGCCCGGCGGGGCTCCTCGAGGTCGCCGCGCGGACGCGGCCCGCTCTCACGGTCGTGGATGCCGTGCGTGACCGTCGTT
>JAGVPR010000191.1 GCA_020052115.1 Candidatus Eiseniibacteriota bacterium | reverse complement strand
CTCAAGGCCGGGCTTCTCAGGCCGGCCGAGGAATCCCCACAACCCGAGGTGGGGACTTTTCAATGACCGCCGGTGGGGAAATTTGGGTGACCCTTGACACGGCCGGGACGACGGCAACGGGCAGACCTTCGTAGCCGTGCCGGTGGGTGCGGACGTACAGGCCGCGTTGCGTGAGATGATCCAGGCGACCTGGGACGGTATGCAGAAGGACCAGGACGGCCCAGCGAAGTACGAGCCCTCGGAGAAGCACGGGAGCACGGAGTACCTCACCCTGTCGCTGGGAGACGAGATGGCCTCCTCCGTTCGCGAGCTGCACGAGGCGACGAATGTGGACATCGAAGGTGCCGCACTGGACGAACCATCGGACGTGTTCTGCTACTTCGCCCGGCTGACGGACACGAAGAAGCGGCGGTTGACCGCCTTGCGCCGGGCGACGCAGTTCAAGGGCATCCTCAAGAAGCGACTGATCCGCTTCGTCTCGGACTCTCTCAAGCTCATCGACGACGACGTCTTCAAACTGGACAGCGACTTCGACCTGCTCGTCGACTCGGCCACCGTCCACATTCTGCGACCCAGCGGCTTCGAATTCGCGGGCAAGCTCCAGCAGGCAATCCTGGATGCGGTTCCGAGGAACATTGAGGCGATCGAGAAGGATCTCCCGTTCGTGGAATTCGATGGCATCGAGGAGTACGCCGGCCAGCACCCGCGGGCCGCGCGGTATCTAGCGTCGATCCGGGGGCAAGAGGAGACCAAGAACATCGATAGGACGCTGCTCAAGAGACTCTGCAAGCAGACCGGTGTTGATTTGACCGAGGCGAAGGGCAAGGTGAAGGTGGCACCCGGCCTCGAGATGGCCTTTCTGGAGGTTCTTGACCGCCGGCGGTACGAGGTGAACCTCGTGAAAGAGAAACCGGAGCTGTACCGCGCGGCGAGTCGAAAGAAGATCGATGGCTAGCGGCAACTTCGCCGAGTCCGTCGTCGAAGACGCCGCCCTCGGCTGGCTCGAAGCGCTGCGCTACCAGGTGCTGCACGGGCCGGACATCGCCGTGGGCGAACCCGGTGCTGAGCGCAGCGACCCGAACTACTGCGACGTCCTTCTGGAGGGGCGGCTGCGCCAGGCGCTCGCGCGCCTGAACTCGGAGCTTCCGCCCGAGGCGCTGGAGGATGCCTACCGCAAGCTCACGCGCGTGGATGCGCCGTCGCTCGTGGAGCGCAACCGCGCGGTGCACCGGATGCTGGTCGATGGCGTCACGGTCGAGTACCGCCGGAAGGACGGCTCGATCGCCGGGGCGCAGGCCCGGGTCATCGACTTCGAGGTGCCCGCCAACAACGACTGGCTCGCCGTCAACCAGTTCACCGTCTCGGAGGGCCAGCACACGCGGCGACCGGACGTCGTGCTGTTCCTCAACGGGTTGCCGCTCGCGGTGATCGAGCTCAAGAACCCGGCCGACGAGAACGCGACCGTGTGGTCGGCCTTCCAGCAGCTCCAGACCTACCAGGCACAAGTTCCGACGCTCTTCGTGAGCAACGCCATGCTTCTGGCCTCCGACGGCGTGCAGGCGCGGATCGGCTCGCTCGGTGCGGGCAGGGAGTGGTTCAAGCCCTGGCGCACGATCACCGGAGGCGAGGATGCGCCCCGGCTGCAGCCGGAGCTGCAGGTGGTGCTGGAGGGGGTGTTCGAGCAGCGCCGCTTCCTCGACCTGCTGCGCTACTTCATCGTCTTCGAGGACTCCGCGGCCGCCGGGGGTGGAGGCGGCAAGCTCGTCAAGAAGATGGCCGGCTACCACCAGTTCCACGCGGTGAACGCGGCCGTGGAAGAGACGCTGCGCGCCGCGCAGTCGCTGGCCGCGGTTCGGGCGGCGGAACCGCCGGGGAGGTATGAGGCCGGCAAGCGGCCGGGCGGCGAACCCGGCGACCGGCGCGTCGGCGTGGTCTGGCATACGCAGGGTGCGGGCAAGAGCCTGACGATGGCCTTCTACGCGGGGCGCGTGATCTTGCACCCAGCGATGGCCAACCCGACGATCGTGGTGCTCACCGACCGCAACGACCTCGACGACCAACTCTTCGGGACCTTCGCGCGCTGCCGCGACCTGCTGCGCCAGCCGCCGGTGCAGGCCGCCGACCGGGCCGATCTGCGCGCGAGGCTCGCCGTCGCCTCCGGCGGCGTGGTCTTCACCACGATCCAGAAGTTCTTCCCCGAGGAGAAAGGCGACCGGCACCCGGTGCTCTCGGAGCGGCGCAATATCGTCGTCATCGCCGACGAGGCGCATCGCAGCCAGTACGACTTCATCGACGGCTTCGCCCGGCACATGCGCGACGCGCTGCCGCACGCATCGTTCGTCGGCTTCACTGGCACCCCGATCGAGAAGACCGACGCCAACACACGGGCGGTGTTCGGCGATTACATCAGCGTCTACGACATCCAGCGCGCTGTCTTCGATGGCGCAACGGTGCCCATCTACTACGAGAGCCGGCTGGCCAAGCTGGAGCTGAAGGAATCCGAGCGGCCGAAGATCGACCCGGAGTTCGAGGAGGCGACCGAGGGCGAGGAGATCGAGCGCAAGGAGAAGCTCAAGAGCAAATGGGCGCAGCTCGAGGCGGTGGTCGGCTCGGAGAACCGCATCCGGCTCATCGCCCGCGACCTGGTGGAACACTTCGAAAACCGGCTGGCCGCAATGGACGGCAAGGCGATGGTGGTGGTGATGAGTCGCCGCATCGCCGTCGAGCTGTACCGCGCGCTGGTCGCGCTGCGCCCGGCATGGCACGGCGAGACGGACGAGCAGGGCACGCTCAAGGTGGTGATGACGGGCTCGGCGTCGGACCCGCTCGACTGGCAGCCGCACATCCGCAACAAGCCGCGCCGAGAGGCGCTGGCGGCCCGCTTCCGCGACGCGGCCGATCCGTTCCGGGTCGTGATCGTGCGGGACATGTGGCTCACCGGCTTTGACGCGCCCAGCCTGCACACCATGTATGTGGACAAGCCGATGCGCGGGCACGGGCTGATGCAGGCCATCGCGCGCGTCAATCGGGTGTTCAAGGACAAACCCGGCGGGCTGGTGGTCGACTACCTGGGGCTGGCCGACGAGCTCAAGCAAGCGCTCGCGACCTACACCGAAGCAGGCGGCACCGGCGAGACGGCGCTCGACCAGGCCGAGGCCGTCGCGCTGATGCTGGAGAAATACGAGATCTGCCGGGGTCTCTTCCACGGCTTCGACTGGACCCGCTGGACGACCGGCACGCCGCAGGATCGCCTGTCGCTCTTGCCCGCGGCGCAGGAGCACATCCTGGCGCAGGAGGACGGCAAGGCGCGGTTGCTTCGTGCCGTCACCGAGCTGTCGCAGGGCTTCGCGCTAGCGGTGCCCCATGAAGAAGCGCTGCGCATCCGGGACGACGTGGGCTTCTTCCAGGCGGTGCGTGCGGTGCTCGCGAAGACCACGCCCGGCGAGCGGAAGACGGACGAGGAGCTGGACCTCGCCATCCGCCAGATTATCTCCAGGGCGGTCGTCTCCGACGAGGTGGTGGACATCTTCGCGGCCGCCGGCCTCAAGAAGCCGGACATCTCGATCCTCTCGGACGAGTTCCTGGCCGACATCCGCGGCATGCCACAACGCAACCTCGCCGTCGAGCTGCTGCAGAAGCTGCTCAAGGGCGAGATCAGGACGCGGGTCAAGCGCAACGTCGTCCAGGCCCGCTCTTTCGCCGAGCTGCTCGAGCAGGCGGTGCGCAAGTACCAGAACCGCGCCATCGAAACGGCCCAGCTGATCGAGGCGCTGATCCAGCTCGCCAAGGATATGCGCGCGGCCGATGCGCGAGGCGAGCAGCTTGGACTGTCCGACGACGAGCTCGCCTTCTACGACGCGCTGGAGACCAACGACAGCGCGGTCAAGGTTCTGGGCGACGACACGCTTCGCGCGATCGCGCGGGAGCTGGTCGAGACGGTGCGAAAGAACGTGACCATCGACTGGACGATCCGCGAGAACGTCCGGGCGCAGCTGCGCGTGCTCGTGAAGCGCATTCTCCGCAAGCACGGCTATCCACCCGACAAGCAGGAGAAGGCGACGCAGACCGTGCTGGAACAGGCGGAAGTGCTGTCCGAGATCTGGGCGGGCGTATGAGGCATCGCGGGCAAGCGCAGCAAGAGGACCCCGGGGGGAGCCATCGCGGCGAGCTGCGCTTCGGGCAGCCGCGGGTCCTTCCGAGCCCCCCATAGCGGTTGACGGCGGCCGCGGGACCTCGCCAGCGCCGCGGCAGTCACTTCGGTTGACAACCGCCCGGTTGACAGCCCGCCAGGTTGACAGGTTGACAGAATGGAATCTCAGCGCCGGGGACGAAACTCCCAGTGCCTAGCAGGGCACTTTCGATTCTGACCGGGCGAAAAGAAGGAAGAACGGAACCCACCGCGGGCCTCAAGCTCAAGATCCCCCCTTGCGCCGAAGTCCAAAACTACTGGACATGCTTCTGGCCAGAACCCGTGCGAATCTACGTTGTCCGACGTGCTGCGCTAAGGCAATCGCGCCTTGTGCCCCGGCATTCACTGGGCAGCAGCTACGTCTCGCTAATGAGCCTGCGACGAGCCGCACGCGCTGCGGCGGCTGGACCGAGACAAGCTGAGCGGCTTGAGAAACGGGAGGCGTCGTCTCACAGAGGAACCCCTAGCGCACGGACCGCCGCGGTCCCAGCCGCCGGCCTGCTCAGTGCTAGTCGTTCTGAAGACAGCCCTAGTCGTAGCCATGGGAATCGACGGACCGGGAAACGTCTGAACCCCAAGATAGTTGGCGCGGAGATGCGCCCGAGGGTGCAGAATGCTCCTGATCCGGACCTGCCGAAACCTGCTTGGTCCGACCTGCCGGGTACCTGACGCCGATCTGGAGGCTCTGAGAGCCCAGATGTATGCGTTAGCCCATGCACTCCTGGACGCCGCAGAGAGATCCGCGGACACTCCCCCGCTCACCGGCCGCGAGCCCTGGATGCCGATCCTCCGCCTACTCCCGGCCGAGCTCCGCGAGGAGTTCGAGGAGCGCGCTGCCATTCGCGAGTTCGACGGCGGCATGGACCGAGCGGCAGCGGAAGACGCCGCCATGAGAGAATGCCTCGACAGGCGGAAGAGACTCAGGCGATGAGCGGCGCCATCATCTACTGCCGGGTCTCGACCAAGGAGCAGACAGAGAACCTGAGCCTCCCGACCCAGCTGAAGGCCTGTCGGGACTACTGCCAGCGGGAAGGGCTTGAGGTCATCCAGGTTTTCATGGAAGAGGGGGAATCCGCCAAGTCACCCGATCGCCCTCAGCTGAAGCGACTGCTGGAGTACTGCAGGAAGAACAAGCATTGCGTGCGGTGTGTCGTCGTCTACAGCCTGACAAGGTTCTCACGCGAGGCGATGCACCACCACGTCATCAGAGGGTTCCTCAGAGGCGTGGGCGTGACTCTGCGCTCGGCCACGGAACCGATCGACGACTCGCCTGCTGGCAAATTCATCGAGGGTATTCTGGCCTCCGCAGCCCAGTTCGACAACGACGTCAAGGCGGAGCGGACCCGGGCGGGTATGAGAGCTGCGCTTGAGCTGGGCCGCTGGACATTCCAGGCGCCCCTCGGATACCTGAGTGGAACGAAGCACGGCCCGAGCCTGGTGCCGGACCCTGAGCGGGCGGAGTTGGTTCTGCGTGGCTTCACTGATTACGCCCGAGGGCTCCTCTCGCAGCGAGAGATCCTCCGGCGCCTGACGACGCTTGGACTACGAACACGTGGAGGGCGAGACCTGTCGGCTCAAACCTTCGAGAAGATGCTGAAGAACCCAATCTACACTGGCGCCGTCGTCGTGCCGAGTTGGGGAATCTCCTGCCCCGGCGACTTCGATGCCTTGATCCCGAAGAAACTCTTCGACTGCGTCCAAGCTCGACTGGCCGGCAAGGGAACGGTTCTCACACCGCACGAGCGGAGTCACCCCGACTTCCCGCTCCGGCGCTTCGCGCGGTGCGCAGAGTGCGGCCTCCCGCTGACCGGCAGCTGGTCCCGGGGCCGGAGCGGACGCTACGCCTACTACAGCTGCCGCAAGAACCACGTGCGCGTCGCAAAGCTCGACCTCGAGCGGGCGTTCCTGGATCTCCTAGAGCGGCTCCAGCCCGACCCGGGCTACATGAAGCTATTCAACGCGGTCGTCCGAGACGCCTGGAGGACGCGCCAGCTGGAGAGCCGGGCCACCCGGGCAACGCTCGAGAAGCGCGTCCAAGTGCTCCGGGAGCGGCAGGACCACCTTGACGAGACCTTCATCTTCCAGAAGAAGATCGATCAGTCGAGCTACGAGCGGCAGAGGGACAAGCTCCGAGAGGAACGCGCCCTGGCCGAAATGGAGCTCCATGACGCAACGCTGGAGGAGCTAGACGTGGAAGGAATCCTGGTCTTCGCCGAGCACGTCCTGACGAACGCCAGCGGCCTCTGGAGCGAAGCATCGCTCGATCAGAAGCAGCGGCTGCAGCAAGTCTTCTTCCCCGAGGGATTGGAGTTCGACGGCGAGAGATTTGGAACCGCCGCAACGTGCTTGGCTTTCAAACTGCTGCAGCCGTCGGAAGACTCAGAATCAAGAATGGCGTCCCCAGCGGGATTTGAACCCGCGTCGCCGGCTTGAAGGGCCGGTGTCCTGGGCCAGACTAGACGATGGGGACGTTTCGATGGGCCGCACTGAGGGCGGGCAGGAACAGCGAACCAGCGAAACCTAGCACGGGGGGCGACCGCCTGTCAAACGAGCCCGGCGCCTTCCCCCGCCCTTCTACCTCTTCCTCCTCTTCACCCCTCTCGCCGTTTGCACCGCCACGAAGATCACCATCCCCAAGGAGATGAGCGCGACGATGAGCACCCCCGCGCGGCTCGGGTTGTGCCCTGAAGCGAGCGACAGAACGATGAACTGGACATAGGCGAGCTGCAGCGTCAGCAAGAGCCCGATGAATGTGAGGAAGCGCACGACGAGGCGCCGCGCGCGCTCCTCGATCACGACGGCCGCCTCATCCATCACCCCGGCTCCTTCGAGAACCCGAGGTGGGACGCCGTGCCGAAGCTCCTGCAGGAGCCGCTGCTCTCCCCAGGATCGTGTGAACGGCCTTTCCGTCCGAGCCACCCAGCGCGCGAGGAGCGCGAGGAGCAACAGCACCACCACCTGGAACGCCGGGGCGGCCAGGAAGGCCGCCGGCACCCCGCCCACTCCATGAGCCCTGAGGGCTGCGCGCACATCGGGGAGCATGAGAAACGTGCCAACGAACGTGCAGATGACGACGGCGAACATCGCCGCTTCGAGAGGCCAGGAACGGTAGCGCTCGAATCGCCGGTCGAGTTCGATCAAGGCCTCACCCAACGATCAGATCCTCCCACTTCTTGTAGAGTTCCGCCTTCTTGGCGGCGAGCAGTTCGTATTGGCGCGAGAGCGAGAGGAGCCGGGCCGCGTCCTCGCCGGTGTCCTCCATCTGCATGGCGACGTTCTCGAGAGTCTCATCTACATTGAGAATCTCCGCCTCTATCGCCTGGATCTCCCCCTTGCGGCGCACCTCGCCCCGCTCGGCCTGCTGCCGGGCCCGTTTCGTGGCCTTGCGCTGCTCGTACTCCTCACGCGAGGAGAGCGCGCTCTCCGCAGCCCCGCGCCCGCTCGTCACCCCGCG
>JAGVPR010000067.1 GCA_020052115.1 Candidatus Eiseniibacteriota bacterium | reverse complement strand
CGCACGCCCGAGCCCGCCGGCGCTTCGCCGGGCGCATCCGCGCGTGCGACGGCGGCCGAAGTCATCCAGAGTGCTGCGAGGACCAAAAAAGTAAGCCGGGCCCGCGCCGCCGCGAGAAAACGCGAACGGAACAGAATACCCGGCTTCTCTCGTAAGGGCCGAGGTCGCGTCACGATCCCTCCCGCTCGTGCCGCCCGCGCACCCGCCTCCTGCTGCGGTGCTGCGCGCCGGCAGGGCCGGCCGGATCGGACCGGCCTACAACCCCCTAATCACCCTTCTTCGCGGACTTGGAAGGGGCCTTCTTCTTGACGGCCTTCTTCGCAGTCCCCTCGGCCTTCTTCTTCGTCTCAATCGGCTTCTTCTTCACTGCTCCCTTCTTGACGGCCTTCTTCGCAGCCGGAGCCGCTTCGGCCCCCGCAGCCTCCGCCTCACCTTCGCCGGCCGGCTTCTTCCGGCGCCCGAATGAGGGCAGGCCGCGCCGCGGCTTCTTCGTCCCGGCCTCGCCGGACTTCTCGCGCGCCTGACGCTCGGCCGCGAGCTGCTCCTTCGTCTTCACCAGCTCGAAGAGGCCCATCTGACCCGCGTCGCCGAGCCGGGGTCCGGTCTTCAGAATCCGGGTATACCCGCCATGGCGCTCGGCGTACCACGGAGCGATCGTCGTGAAGAGCTTCTGCACGGCTTCCGGGTCGTTCACGAAACGGGCCACCTGCCGGCGAGCGTGAAGATCCCCTCGCTTCGCGAAGGTGATCATCCGCTCGGCGTAGCGGCGCGCCTCCTTGGCCTTCGCCACGGAGGTGGTCACCCGCTCATGGATGAACAGCGAGGTCACGAGGTTTCGCAGCATCGCGCGTCGATGGCTCGTGCTTCGGCTGAGCTTCCTTTGCTTGCGCGCGTGTCGCATCAGTTCTCCTCCTGATCGGACTCGACCGTCCCGATCTCCTCGGGCTCGTCCTCGTCCTCCTCCTCTTCACTCACCTCGAGATCCTCGCCCTCACCAAGGAACTCATCCTCGTCATCAGGCGGCTCCGTATCCAGCAACGCGTCGGGCCCGAGATACTTCGCCACATCCATGCCGAAGTGAAGCCCCATGCCGGACAGGATGTCGGCGATCTCCTTCAGCGACTTGCGGCCGAAGTTGCGGTACTTCAGCATCTCGGCTTCGCTCTTCAGCACGAGCTGGCCAAGCGTGCGGATCCGCGCGGCCCTCAGGCAGTTCGCGGAGCGTACCGACAGCTCCAGTTCGTCCACGGTCTTCTCGAGCAGCGCCTTGATCTTGTTGAACTCCTCGTCCACTTCCTCTTCGACCTCTTCCTCGATCGGCTCCTGGAAGTGGATGAAGAGGCTGAAGTGATCGCGGAGGATCTTCGCCGCCATGCCCAAGCTGTCGCCGGGGAGGATCGAGCCGTCGGTCCAGATGTCCAGCGTCAGTTTGTCGTAGTCAATCCGCTGGCCGATCCGCGCGCTCTCGACCTCGTAGTTCACCTTGGTGACCGGCGCGAAGAGCGAGTCCACCGGGATGACGCCGATCGGGCGATCCACCGGGGGCTGATTGTCGGAGGAGACGTAGCCCTTGCCCGTCCCCACCTCGACCTCGATATCCATGTCGGCTTCGTCGTTCAGCGTCGCGATCTGCAGATCGGGATTGAGCACCTC
Organism: Candidatus Eiseniibacteriota bacterium; assembly: GCA_020052115.1. Classification (GTDB taxonomy): domain Bacteria; phylum Eisenbacteria; class RBG-16-71-46; order JAGVPR01; family JAGVPR01; genus JAGVPR01. Next base: position 10,997 of record JAGVPR010000067.1, on the reverse strand, counting down.
GATGGCCGAATCAATCTCCAGATCGCCGGCGGTGATGATCCCGGTGCCCTTCCTCTTGAAGCGGCCGATCTTGGTTCCGTCTCCGTGATGCTTCAACCGGATCTGCTTCAGGCGCAGCACGATCTCGGTGGCGTCCTCGACGACGCCGGTCAGGCTGCTGAATTCGTGGAGCGCCCCGTTGAAGCGCACCGCGGTCACGGCGCACCCCTGCAGGGACGACAGAAGCACCCTGCGCAGCGAGTTCCCGAGGGTCTGGCCGAAGCCGCGCTCCAGCGGCTCGATGAGGAAGCGTCCGTAACGCTCATTGGTGACGGAATCGTCTACCTCGACCCGCTTCGGCATCTGGAGGTTCTTCCACTTCATTGACTTCTTCCCTCCTTCGGGAGGAAACGGGGGCGGTCCCTCGCGCGCTCGTCCGGACGCGTCCGCGTCCGGCGGCTCAACGAGGCGCCTCCGCAGCGACTACTTCGAGTACAACTCGACGATGAGCTGTTCCTGGATCTGCACCGGGATCTCGACGCGCGACGGGATCGAGACGAGCTTGCCGGTCATCGCGCCGGCGTCCACATCCAGCCAGCCCAGCGCCTCGGGAGCGCGGCGATTCTCGATGGATGACTTGATCACCGGAATGCCGCGGCTCTTCTCCCTCACCTTGACCACGTCGCCCGGCTTCACCCGGAAGCTCGGGATGTTCACGATGCGGCCGTTGACGGTGAAGTGGCGGTGCCCGACGAGCTGCCGCGCCGCGGTCCGGCTGGGGGCGAAGCCCATGCGGTAAACAACGTTGTCGAGACGAGTCTCGAGCAGCTGCAACAAGGCCAGACCCGTCACGCCCGACGCGCGCGAAGCGCGATGGAAGTAGGTGCGGAACTGGGCCTCGAGGACCCCGTACGTCCGCCGGGCCTTCTGCTTCTCGCGAAGCTGCATGCCGTAGTTCGTCTCCCTCTGGCGCCGATCCCTTCCGTGCTCACCCGGGGCGTAGCCCCGGCGATCGATCGCGCACTTGTCGGTGAAGCACCTGTTCCCCTTGAGGAACAGCTTCTCCCCTTCCCGGCGGCAGAGCCGGCACTTCGCGTCACGATAAGTGGCCATTCAGCTCGAAACCTCCACGGGTTTCCCCGCTCGATGCGCCAGGACCGCCCTAGACGCGCCGCCGCTTCGGCGGCCGGCATCCGTTGTGCGGAATCGGCGTGACGTCCTTGATTGCTGAAATCTCCAGACCGGTGGCCTGAAGCGAACGGATCGCGGCTTCGCGTCCGGCGCCGGGGCCCTTCACCCAAACCTCGACCTTGCGCATCCCGAGAGAGAGCGCTTCCTTGGCCGAGCTCTCGGCAGCGACCTGCGCGGCGAACGGCGTGCTCTTGCGCGATCCCTTGAACCCGACCTTCCCGGCGCTCGCCCACGCGATCACGCCGCCGTCGGTGTCCGTGATGGTCACGATGGTGTTGTTGAACGTCGCCTTGACGTGGGCGACGCCATTGAGGCTCGCCCGCCGGTCCTTGCGACGCGCCCTCTTCTCCTTCGCCACGAATCGCCTCCTCGGTGATCCGAGTCGCCCCGCCCGCGTTCACGCGGGCCGCGCGGCTCCTGCCTAGCCCTTCTTACCCACGACGGCCTTCTTGCGGAGGACGGCCGGCGCCTTCTTCGGTCCCTTGCGGGTGCGCGCGTTCGTCTTGGTGCGCTGGCCATGCACCGGCAGCCCTCGCCGGTGACGCAGGCCGCGGTAGCACCCGATGTCCATCAGGCGCTTGACGTTCATGGAGACTTCGGCGTGAAGTGCGCCCTCGACGCGGTAGTTGGTCTCCACTTCCTGCCTCAGCTTCGCCGTTTCCTCTTCGGACAGGCTCTTGACCCGCTTGTCCGGGTGCACACCCGTCACCTTGAGGATCTTGCGCGCCGACGCGAACCCGATCCCGAAAATGTAAGTGAGGGCCACCTCCACCCGCTTCTCATTGGGGAGGTCGACGCCCGCAATGCGCGCCACGCGATTCCTCCTTTGCCCTTACCCTTGGCGCTGCTTGTGCCGAGGGTTCTTGCAGATGACCCGGATGACCCCCTTGCGCCTGACGAGCTTGCAGTGCTCGCAGATGCGCTTGACCGAGGCTCTGACCTTCATGATGCGATCCACTCCTCTGGAGGCTGCTTCCGCCTCACTTGTACCGATAGATGATCCGGCCGCGCGACAGATCGTACGGCGAGAGCTCGACCGTCACCTTGTCCCCCGGGAGGATGCGGATGAAGTGCATACGCATCTTCCCGGAGATGTGCGCCAGCACCCGGTGGCCGTTTTCCAGCTCGACGCGGAACATCGCGTTGGGCAGCGGCTCAATGACCGTGCCCTCGACCTGGATTCCCTCCTGCTTCGACACGTCACCTCACATTGCGCCGCCGGAATCGCCGCCCCTGGTCAGTATCACGGGGCCGCCCTCCGTCACCGCGATCGTGTGCTCGAAATGGGCCGAGAGAGATTGGTCCTTCGTGACGATCGTCCAGCCGTCATCTAGCGTCACGACGTCCCATCCTCCGGCGTTGACCATCGGCTCGATCGCGAGCACCATGCCCGCCTTGAGTTCCGGCCCGGTGCCCGGCTTCCCGTAATTGGGCACTGGCGGCTCTTCGTGCATCTGCCGCCCGATGCCATGGCCCACGAGGGCGCGAACCACCGCGAGCCCGTTCTCCTCGACGTACCCCTGCACGGCGTGGGAGATGTCGCCGATCCGCTTGCCCGGCCGCGCCGCCTGGATCCCCAGCTCGAGCGCCTCGCGCGTTACCGCAAGCAACCGCTCCACCTTCGGCGCGATCGCGCCGACGGAGAATGTGCGGGCGGCATCGCCGTGATACCCGCCCTTCACGACTCCCACGTCCACGCTCACGATGTCGCCCTCCAGGAGCCGGCGCCCCGAGGGAATCCCGTGAACGACCTGGTCGTTCACAGAGATACACGTGCTCGCCGGATAGCCCCGGTACCCTTTGAACGAGGGCACCCCGCCGCGCCCGCGGATGTACCCGTCGAGCGCGCGGTCAATCTCTTCCGTCATCAGCCCGGGCGCGATCATCGAGCCCGCGAGGTCGAGCGCTTCATGGACGATCCCGCACGACTCCCGGATCTTCTCGATCTCACTCGCGGTCCTCAGGGCGATCACGAAGCGCCGTCCAGTCCCAGCGCGCAACGGATCCGCGCCTGGACCTCGTCAATCCGGCCGGCGCCGTCCACCGTCACCAGAAGACCCCGGCGCTCGAAGAACGCGATCAGCGGCACGGACTCCCGCTCGTACACCTCGAGACGCCGCTCGATCGTCGGCCCCGAGTCGTCATCCCGCCGCGAGACCGGACCGCCGCATCCCGGGCACGGCCCGCCGACCGGCGCGGTCAGCGCGCTGAAGACCATGCCGCAGCCGGCGCAAACACTGCGCGCCGCCAGACGCTTCCTGATGAGCTCGCGCGGCACCTGGAAGAGCAGCGCCCGGTCGAGCTGCTGACCGATGCGGCCCAGACTCTCGTCGAGCCCTTCGGCTTGCGGCACCGTGCGCGGGAAGCCGTCGAGGACGAATCCCTTCGCGCAGTCGTCTGAGCGCAGACGCTCCTCGATGAGATCCAGCATCACGGCGTCCGGCACCAGCGCCCCGGCGTCCATGAAACGGCGCGCCGCGCGCCCCAGCTCCGTCCCGGCTGCTACCGCGCCCCGCAGGATCTCCCCGGTCGAGATCTCCGGGATACCAAGTTCCTCGGAGATCCGCACGCCCTGCGTGCCCTTCCCGCTTCCCGGAGGCCCGAGCAGCACGAGCCGCATCGTTCCTCCTCTACCAACGCCTTGCCTTGATCTTCCCCTTCTTCATGAAGCCGTCGTAATGCCGCATGAGGAGGTGTGATTCGATCTGCTGGAGCGTGTCCAGCGCGACACCCACGACGATCAGAAGACTCGTGCCGCCGAAGTAGAACGGCACGTTGAATCGACGGATCAGGATGTCGGGCAGGACCGCGATCAGCGCCAGGAAGACCGCACCCGGCAGCGTGATCCGCGTCAGGACCCTGTCAATGTACTCCGAGGTCTTCCGGCCCGGCCGGATCCCGGGGATGAACCCGCCGTACTTCTTCATGTTGTCGGCCAGGTCCACCGGGTTCAAGACGATAGCCGTGTAGAAGTACGTGAAGAACACGATGATCACCGAATAGAGCACGATGTAGAGCCAGTTTCCGGGCATGAAGATCTGGTTGAGGCTCTGCATCACCTCGCTGTTCGGGAAGAAGCTCGCCAGCGTGCTCGGGAAGACGATGATTGACTGAGCGAAGATGATCGGGATCACGCCGGCCGTGTTCACGCGGAGCGGGATGTGCGTGTTCTGGCCGCCGTACATCTTCCGCCCGACGATCCGCTTCGCGTATTGAACCGGGATCTTGCGCTGAGCCTGGGTCATCACGATCACCGACGCGATGACCCCGATCATCATGGCCCCGAGCAGCACCGCGACGAACGGGCTCAGATCGCCGCCGACGAGCGCGCGCGCCGTGTTGATCAAGTCGTTCGGGAAGCGCGCAATGATCCCGATGAAGATGATCAGCGAGATCCCGTTGCCTATCCCCCGCTCCGTGATCTGCTCGCCGAGCCACATCACGAAGATCGTGCCCGATGTCAGCGTCAGCACCGTCAAGAGCTGGAACCCGAGACCCGGGTTCGGGACGATCGGCGTCGGGAACTGGTTGTTGAAGCTCTGCAAGAGGATCGAGGTGCCGTATGCCTGGACCATCGCCAGCGCCACGGTGCCGTAACGCGTGTACTGCGTGATCTTCTTCCGCCCCTCTTCGCCTTCCTTCTGGAGCTTCTCGAAGTACGGGATGACCGCCCCGAGGAGCTGGAGGATGATTGACGCGCTGATGTACGGCATGATGCCGAGCGCGAAAATCGTCGCGTTCTGGAAGTTGCCGCCCGCGAAGAGGTCGTACAGGCCGAAGAGCGTGTTCTGCTGCTGCTTGAAATACGAAGTCAGCGCCTGGACATCCACGCCCGCCGTGGGCACGTGGCTGCCGAGCCGGTAGACGGCGAGCATACCGAGCGTGAACAGGATCCGGCGCTTGAGTTCCGGAATCCTGAAGATGTTCTGGAGTTTCTCCCACATATCAGCGCGATCCCCGCTCGCCGCGCTTGAACGGGATGAGTTCGACCCGTCCGCCGGCGGCCTCGATCTTCGTCCGCGCCCCCTCAGAGACCGCGTTCACCTTGATGGTGAGCACCTGCGAGACCTCTCCGGTCCCGAGCAGCTTCACCGGCAGATTGCGGCCGCGGACCATCCGCTTCTCAATCAGCGCCGCGATGGTCACCTCGACGCCGGGCTCGAACCGCTGCAGGACGTCCTTGAGATTCACCACATGCGAGACGCGCCGGAACGGGTTCGTGAACCCGCCCTTCGGCACCCGCCGCTGGAGCGGCATCTGGCCGCCTTCGAACCAGGGAGGAACCCGGCCGCCCGAACGGGCCTTGAGCCCCTTGTGGCCGCGGGTCGAAGTGCCGCCGTGCCCGGAACCCGGGCCCGTTCCCAGACGCTTGCGCTTCTTCACGGCGCCGCGCGCCGGCTTCAGATCGCCGATCCTCATGACTCGACCTCTTCCACCTCGACGAGGTGTTTCACCACGAAGATCATCCCCCGGATCTGGGGCGTGTCGTCGTGCGTCACGGTTCCGTGCAAGCGCCGGATGCCCAAGGCGCGGATCGTCCGCTTCTGGGCTTCCTGGCGCTCGATGGCGCTACGCCTTTGCGTGATCTTTAGCTTCTTGGCCATGATCTTCCTTCGGGGGCATGCCCAGAACGTTCTGCACCGTCACGCCCCTGAGCCGCGCCACATCGGAAGCGCGGCGGAGCTGGCCGAGCGCCTCCAAGGTCGCCTTCACGAGATTGTGCGGGTTCGTCGAACCCAGAGACTTCGAGAGCACGTCCTGCACGCCGGCGACCTCGAGGATCGCGCGAACGCCCGCGCCCGCAATCACACCCGTCCCGGGGGATGCGGGCTTCAGCAGGACCCGGCCCGCTCCGAACCGTCCGATGACCTGGTGCGGAATCGTTCCGCGCTGGAGCGGAATCTGCACGAGGCGCTTCTTCGCGGCCTCTCCGGCCTTGCGAATCGCCTCGGAGACTTCGTTAGCCTTGCCCAGGCCGACACCGACCTGGCCCTTGCGGTTGCCCACGGCGACGATGGCGTTAAAGCTGAAACGCCGGCCGCCCTTGACCACCTTGGCCACACGGTTGACCTGTATCAGCCGCTCCTTGAACTCCGGCTCCGGAAGGTCCGGTCCGCCGCGCCCGGGGCCCCGGTGGTCCCTCCGCCTCCGATCGTCTGCCACGTGCTCCTCCGCTTCCTTACTAGATGGTGAGACCGGCCTCGCGGGCGCCCTCGGCGACTGCGCGCACCCGGCCGTGGTAGAGATAGCCGCCGCGGTCGAACCGCGCGCGCGCCAGACCCTGCTCCTTCGCCTTCGCGGCCAGAATCTGGCCCACGATCCGGCTCACGGAGATCTTTCCCTTCGGCTTCTCGGACCCGAGACGCCCCCGCACTTCGGCCGACAGCGAACTCACCGTCATCAGGGTGCGGTGCGTGGTGTCGTCCACGAGCTGGGCATAGATGTGATGCAAGCTGCGGAAGACGCAGAGTCTCGGAAACTCCGCGGTACCGGAGATCTTCTTGCGAACCCTCCGGTGACGCCGCTCTCGCGATTCCTGACGCGTCTTCGGTTTGGTGGCCATCGTCCTTCGCCTCGCCGCCCGCCCACCGGGAGACATCCCCCCGGAGAATGCGTCCGGTCAACGGTCCGCCGCTTTCGCGACGGCCGGTTACGCTCCGCCCGTCTTTCCGGCCTTGCGGCGGAGCTGTTCCCCTTCGTAACGGATGCCCTTGCCCTTGTACGGCTCCGGCGGACGGAGACCGCGGATGTCCGCGGCGACCTGGCCGAGGAGCTGCTTGTCATTGCCCTCGAGCACGAGCCGCGTCGGCGTCTCCGCCGCCGCATGGATGCCCTCCGGGAGCTTGAACTCGACGGGATGCGAGAAACCGAGCGCGAGCTGGATCTTGTCCCCGCTCACGGCCGCCCGGTAGCCGGTGCCCTGGATCTCGAGCACCTTCTTGAAACCGGTCGAAACGCCCTCGACGATGTTCGAGACGAGGGTGCGCATCACTCCGTGCGCGGCCTTCGAGCTGCGCCCTTGGAGCGTCTGCTCGACGCGAATCGTCGCGCCGTCCACGTTCACGCGGATCCCGGGGAGTACCGTGAGGGCCAGCTCTCCGCGAGGGCCCTTCGCCTTCACGTTGAGCCCGTCCACCGTCACGGACACGCCGCGGGGGACCGCGATCTCCTTCTTTCCGACTCGAGACAACGCCATCGCGGTTTCTCCTTGAGCGCCTCTACCAGATCCGGCACAGAAGCTCGCCGCCGAGCTTCGCCTGGCGCGCTTCCTTGTCCGTCATGACACCGCGCGGAGTCGAGAGGACCGACGTCCCAAGACCGCCTTGCACGCGCGGGATCTCATCGCTGCCAACGTAAACGCGCCGGCCCGGCGTGGAGACGCGCTCGATCCCGGTGATCACGCTCTTCTCGTCGGCGCTGTACTTCAGGTAGACGCGCAGGATCCCCTGCCGCGCGTCCGCGACGACGCGGTAGCTCGAGATGTACTTCTCGCGCTGGAGGACCTCCAGGACCGCCTTCTTCAGATTCGACGCCGGGATGTCCAGGCGCTTGTGCTGCGCGCGCGCCGCGTTACGAATCGCGGTGAGCATGTCCGCGATCGGATCGGTGACCGACATGATCTCTCCTAGCCCTTCGGGCCTACCAGCTCGACTTGACGACGCCGGGGATCTCCCCCCGCAGCGACAGCTCCCGGAAGCAGATGCGGCACAGCCCGAAACGGCGCAGGTAGCCGCGCGGGCGCCCGCAGCGATGACACCGATTGTGGAACTGGACCTTGAACTTGGGAGCGCGCTTCCACTTTTCGATGAGCGACTTCTTCGCCACGGAATCCCCCTCTACTTCTCGCGGAAGGGGAGCCCCATCAGCTTCAGGAGCTCGCGCCCTTCCTCGTCGGTCTTCGCCGAGGTCACGAACGTGATGTCCATGCCGCGGATCTTCTCCACCTTGTCGTAGTTGATTTCGTGGAAGATGATCTGCTCCGTGATGCCGAGCGTGTAGTTGCCGCGCCCGTCGAATGACTTCACCGGCAGCCCGCGGAAGTCGCGAATACGCGGGATGGCGAAGCTGATGAGGCGGTCGTAGAACTCGTACATACGGATCCCACGCAGAGTCACCTTCGCGCCGATCGCAGCCCCCTCGCGCAGCTTGAAGTTCGCGATCGACTTCTTCGCCCGGCGCACGGCCGGCTTCTGCCCGGTGATCGCGGCCATGTCGGACATCGCCGCGTCCAGGAACTTGATGTTCTGGATGGCGTCGCCCACGCCCATGTTGACCACGATCTTCTCCATGCGCGGCACCTGCATCGGGTTCGTGTACCCGAAGCGCTTCATGAGGGCCGGAACGACCTCATGCTGATAGTGCGTCTTGAGCCGCGGAATGACCGGCTCTTCCCGCACCGCCGGCGCCTTGGCCTTTTCCTTCTCCGCGGGCTTCGCGGCCTTTTCGGCCTTTTCCGCCTTCTCCGGCTTCGTCGCCTTCGCCATTGGTTCTCCTACGCCTTCTTATCGGGCCGCGGCAGAATCTCACCGCAGTGCTTGCAAACCCGCTCACGCGTGCCGTCGGCGAGGTGGCGCGTCGCGACCCGCGTACCGCGGTCGCACTTGGGGCACACGACCTGCACGGTGGAGACCCCGACCGGAGCCTCCTTCTCGATGATCCCGCCCCGGACGCCGGTGCGCCGCGCGCGCGTGTGGCGCTTCACGAAATTCACCTTCTCGATGATGACCTGGCCCTTCTCCGGATTCACCTTGAGCACGCGGCCACGCTTGCCGCGGTCGTCGCCGGAGAGAACCTGGACGGTGTCGTTCTTCACCACCTTCACGGCGGCCTCCTAAATGACCTCGGGAGCGAGGGAGATGATCTTCATGAACTCCCGCTCCCGCAACTCGCGCGCCACGGGCCCGAAGATACGCGTGCCGCGCGGCTCCTTCTGGTTGTCAATCAGCACCGCGGCGTTCTCGTCGAAGCGGATGTAGCTGCCGTCCTTGCGCCGGTGCTCCTTGCGCGTGCGGATGATGACGGCCTTCGCGACCTCGCCCTTCTTCACGGTTCCGCCCGGCATGGCGTCCCTGATGGAGACCACGATGATGTCCCCGACGCTGCCGTAGCGCCGGGCCGCGCCGCCGAGGACCTTGATGCACTGGGCCCTGCGAGCGCCGGTGTTATCCGAGATCTCCACCATCGTCCTGAGCATGATCATGAGAGTCGGCTCCTACTTCGCGCGCTCGACGACTTCGAGCAAACGCCAGCGCACCTGTTTCGAGATGGGCCGCGTCTCCATGAAGCGAACGGTATCGCCCACATGGGACTCGTTGTTCTCGTCGTGCATGTAATACTTCTTGCGGCGCCGGACGTAGCGCCCGTAGATCGGGTGCTTCACGAGCCGCTCCTGCATCACGACCCGCGTCTTGTCCATCTTGTCGCTGATCACGCTGCCTTGCCGAACCTTGCGCTTGGCGCGCTCGGCGGCGGCGTTCTGTTCGGTGTTCACGTCGCCTCCTCCCCGCTATTCCTGGGTCGCTTCGGCATGGCCCTTCAGGAGCCGGATGCCCGCACGGTGCTCGTTCAAAATCGTCGTCAGGCTCGCGATCGACCTGCGAACGATCCGGATCGTGAGCGGATTGTCGAGCTGACGCATCGAGTTCCGGAAGCGGAGGTTGAACAACTCCTCCCGCAGGGACCTGAGCTTCTCCTCGATCTCCTGCTCGTTCATCTCTCGGACCTTCTCCGGGCTCAGTTCGCGCATCTCAGTGACCTCTCGCTTCCTCGCGCAAGACGACCGTCGTGCGGATCGGGAGCTTGGCGGCGCCGAGCTTGAACGCCTCGCGCGCCAGCTTGTCGGGAACCCCCTCCAGCTCGAAAAGGATGCGTCCCGGCTTCACCACGGCGACCCAGAACTCCGGGTTGCCCTTGCCTTTTCCCATTCGGGTCTCGGCCGGCTTCACCGTCACCGGCTTATCCGGGAAGATGCGGATCCACATCTTCCCGCCGCGCTTGATGTGACGCGTGATCGCAACACGCGCGGCTTCGATCTGGCGATTGGTGACCCAGGCCGGCTCGAGCGCCTTCAGGGCGAATTCGCCGAAGGCGATCTCGGCGCCACGGGTGGCCATCCCGCGACGGCGGCCCCGCTGCTGCTTCCTGTATTTGACGCGCTTCGGCATCAACATGACGCGCTTCTCCTACTTGCCGGCCGCTTCCTGCACGCCGGGCCGCTCGAGGATCTCGCCCGAAAACACCCACACCTTGACGCCCACCGCCCCGTAGGTCGTGCGGGCCGTTGCCTGCGCGTAGTCAATGTCGGCACGCAGCGTGTGGAGAGGCACGCGTCCCTCACGGTAAGTCTCCCTGCGGGCCATCTCGGCTCCGCCGAGGCGGCCCGAGCACTGGATACGGATTCCCTTGACGCCGGAGCGCATGGAGGAGGCGATCGCCTTCTTCATCGCGCGGCGGAAGGAGACGCGCTGCTCGAGCTGCCGGGCGACGTGCTCGGCCACGAGCGCCGGATCGCTGTCCGGCTTCTTGACTTCGTCAATGTTCAAGAAGACGTCCTTCTTCGTCAGATGCTGCAGCTCGTCCCGGAGCAGATCCACCTGCGCGCCGCGCTTTCCGATGACGAGACCCGGCCGGGCCGTCCGAATGTTGATCGTGATCTTGTTCGCCGCCCGCTGGATGATGATCCTCGAGATCCCGGCCTTGCTGAGTCGCGCCCGCAGGTACTTGCGGATGAACAGGTCTTCCTTGAGGAGAAGCGCAAAGTCCTTGCGCGCGAACCAGCGAGAGTCCCAGGTCTTGATGATCCCGAGCCTCAGTCCAATCGGATGTGT
>JAGVPR010000036.1 GCA_020052115.1 Candidatus Eiseniibacteriota bacterium | reverse complement strand
CTACTCGATCAAGATCGACAACATCCGGATGGGACCGGATGCCGAAGGCCGGCTCGTCGTCAGCCTGCCGTCCAGGACCTGGACCGCCACGGCCGGGGAGCACCGGATCCTCGCGACCGCGGACATCCTGAACGACATTACAGAGTCCGGTGAGGGAAACAACAACTTCACCTTCAACGTAGAGCCCGACACAACTACAGTTGATGCTCCTGAGTCTGACACCCCAAAGCCATTTGCAGTCTGGCAAAACAGCCCGAACCCGTTCAGCGGAAGAACTCGCATTATGTTCACGCTTCCCCACGCCGAGCACGTGACCATCCACATATTCAACGCACACGGGCAGCTTGTTGACGCTGTCTTGGACGAAGTCCGGTCCGCTGGAAACCACGTAATCGAGTGGTCTGCCTCCCGCAAACCGTCGGGAGTCTACTACTGCCTTGTGAAGACGAGGACGTTCCAGGCCCGGAAGACCATGCTGCTGATACGCTAGAGGGAGACGAGGACACCCTGAAGCCATGAGGGTCGCGCAGGCAGCGCGGGGCCAGGCGGTTGCGCTAGATCCGACTACATGGTTAGAAGAGGAAGCGCAAGTCCCCCCAGTTGACGGACATTTCGAATCTGGAGGATAGGCACCTCCCTCCGCTTGATGCGTAATGGCGTAGCCTCTTTGAAGATTCGGCGCCCCGTCTCCTCAACGAGAGGCTACACCATCTTCTCTTTTCCACGAGACTCGGGACGGATCCCCCAGCTATCGTCACTCCATGAACTCCGCCCTAAAACAGACGATTCGCGCCCGCCTCGCCGCGCGCACGCGGAAGGTCTCTGATGCTGATGGGATCCGCGCGGCAGTGCTGCTGCTGTTCTACGAACGCGACGGCGAGCCGTACCTGCTCTTCACGCGCCGCACGGATCTCGTCGAGCACCACAAGGGCCAGATCTCATTCCCGGGAGGGGCGGAGGATCCCACGGACGCGGATCCCGTCGCGACGGCGCTTCGCGAGACGTGGGAGGAAGTTGGCGTCCGCCCCGAGGACGTCGAAGTCCTCGGTTGCCTCGACGACTCGGCTGTCGTCACCGGCTTCGTCGTCACACCCGTCGTTGGCTGGGCGCGGGGCCCTCTGGAGTTCCGGCCGAGCCCCGACGAGATTGATGCGATCATCGAGGTGCCCGTCTCGTTCCTCCGCGACCGCTCGCGCTACCGCGTCGAGCCGTGCGAATACAAAGGCCGCATCTACCAGACGACCTATCTCGACTTCGGGCCCCACTTGATCTGGGGAGCCACCGGCGGGATACTGCGGCGGTTCGTCGAGGAGATCTTCGGCGAGCCCGTGCCGCCCGAGACCTTGGAAACGCTCTGAACGTCGCCGCCGCGCCGCGCACGTGCCGCGCCGCCGCGCCGGCGGCGTCGAGGAGAATGCAGTCATGGTGACGCTACTGATTCTCGCCGCCCTTCTCCTGGTTGGCGCGGTCTTTCTCTTCAACCGCCTCATCGGACTGCGAAACGCGGCACGCGCCGCCTGGTCCGACATTGATGTCCAGCTCAAGCGCCGCCACGATCTCGTCCAGAGCCTCGTGGACGCCGTGCGCGGATACGCGAGCTACGAGCGCGAGACCCTGGAGCGGGTCACCGAGGCGCGAGGGCGCGCGGTGGAGGCCCTCGGCACCGGGGATCCCCATCGCGCCGGGCAGGCGGAGGGGATCCTGACGAGCGGCATCCACCAGTTCCTCGTTCTCGCCGAGGCGTACCCGGATCTCAAGGCGAGCGGGCGGTTCCTCGATCTCCAGAAGTCGCTTGTCACCGTCGAGAACGACATCCAGAACGCGCGCCGCTACTACAACGCCGTCGTGCGCGACCTCAACACGCGGATCCAGTCGTTCCCGGATCTCCTCGTGGCGCGCCCGTTCGGATTTCGCGAGAGGGCTTTCTTCGAGCTCGAGGATCCGGCCGAGGCGGCCGTTCCCCGGGCGGACGTGGAGCCTGGCCGATGATCAAGCGATCTCTCTTCTTCGTCCTCTGCGCTCTGGCGCTCCTCGCGGGCGCCGCCCGCGCCGACATGGGCGGTTTCGTCATCCAGCGATTCGACGTGGATCTGAAGGTGCAGTCCGACGCGAATCTCGTCGTTGAGGAGCGGATTGACGTGAACTTCTTCGAGCCGCGCCACGGGATCTATCGAACGATTCCGGTGCGCTACACCGACGCGAGCGGATTCGCCTTCTCGCTCGGGCTCCGCATGGAGGGCGTGACGGACGGCGATGGACGCCGGGTACCCATCGTCGTCTCGGATCAAGGCCGATACGTCAAGATCCGCATCGGCGATGCGAAGTGGACGGTCAACGGCCCCGTGCGATACGTGCTCCGCTACCGGGTTCGTGATGCGCTCGGCCGTTTCTCCCAGCACGATGAGATCTACTGGAACGTCACCGGAAACGAGTGGAACACGGCGATCGAGCGCGCCTCGGCCACGGTGCACCTGCCGGCGGCCCTCCCGCGCGATTCGCTGCAGGCGGACGCCTACATGGGCCGCTTCGGGGGCCGGGAACAGGGCGCCGCGATTGGTTACCCCGAGCCCGGCACCGTCACGTTCGCCTCGACCCGGGGGTTCGCTCCGCTCGAAGGGCTCACGATTGCCGTTGCTTGGCCGCGCGGGCACGTGCGCTACCCGACTGCGATGCAGAAAGCCGGGCGCTTCTTCGCCGACAACCTGATCCTGCTCGCACCGCTCGTCGTCCTGGGACTCCTCTGGACACGCTACCGGCGCTTCGGAACGGACCCGCCGGGCCCGAGTTCCGTCATGGTGCGGTATGAACCGCCGGCCGGCGTCACGCCCGGGGAGATCGGGACGCTCGTGGATGAGCGCGTGGACCTTCGCGACCTCACGGCCACCATCGTGGACCTCGCCGTACGCGGCTATCTCGTGATCCGCATCGAGTCCCGCGATGTGTTCCTCGGCCTCACGCATCGCGAGGAGACCATCTTCGAGCGGACGAAGAAGAAGGCGGACGATCTACTGCCGCACGAGGTGCTCGTCCTGACCGGCATATTCGAGACCGGCGACACCGTCAAGGCAGCGGACCTGAAGCAGGAGTTCTACACGCACATCCCAGGCATCAAGCGGGCCCTGAGCCGCCGGTTGGTGGAGAAGGGCTTCTTCTCGTCAGATCCGGGTACGGTCCGATCGGTCACTGTGGGGCTAGGGTTCGCCGCGGCCGTCGCCGTGTTCCTGCTCGGCCTGCTCTGGCTGCGCATGCGGGGCGGCATGCTGCCGAACGGCATCGTCCCCTCGCTCATCGCCGCCGCGGCGAGCTTGGCGCTCTTCCTGATCTTTGCCCCCGCGATGCCGCGGCGGACGGCGAGCGGCGTGCGGATGCGTTCCTGGGCGCGCGGGTTCGAGGAGTTCGTGAACCGCGTCGAGAAGGAGAAGCTGGAGCGCGACCAGGCGCAGCACGTTTTCGAGACGCTGCTGCCTTATGCGATGGCGCTCGGCGTCGCCGCGAAATGGGCGCGGAGCTTCGAGGGGATCTACGAGACCTCGCCCGCGTGGTTCCATGGCGGAATGCCCGGCATGGTGTTCTCCGCGACGGCCTTCGAGCACTCGCTCACCTCGGCGATGCACAGCGCCGGCAGCAGCATGGCCGCGAGCCCGCGATCGAGCGGCTCCGGCGGCGGCGGGTTCTCCGGCGG
>JAGVPR010000238.1 GCA_020052115.1 Candidatus Eiseniibacteriota bacterium | reverse complement strand
CGACGCTCTTCCGATCTAACGGGCGGGGCGAGGCGGCGGCCGGCGGGGAGACCGGGGAGGATTCCAAGAAGATGAACTCGCTGAGGAACACGGAGCTCGCTCTGTTCTTCCTTCTTGCGCTCTTCGGGATCTCGGTCACATGGAAGGTGGCCGCGCGAGACACCGGGATAGACTTCTACCAGTTCTGGGCCGTCGGGCAGGCCCTGGGCCGCCCGGGCGTGACGAACATCTACTCGGATGCGGATCGGGCACGGCTCGGCGCCGAGTTCCTCGAAGAAGCAAAGCGCGGCGAGAACCGGCGGCTCGCCGCCGTCGCCGAGTATCGTAAGGAGTTCGAGACCTACTCCTCCCCCTTTCTCTACGCCGCCTTCCGCGCACTCTCGTCCGGCAACTACGAGACCGACTTCAGGAACTACCGGCTCCTCCTGCTCGCATGCCTCGTGATCGCGGTCGTCATGCTGGCGCGGCTTACCGGCCATGCGTGGTCCACGACGCTCGGCGCGGTCGCCGTGTTCTCCGCTTGGTTCCCGGCCTTCAGCTCCGACCTGCGTGTCGGCAACGTGAACAGCTTGCAGCTCGCAGCGCTCGCGATCTACCTCTGGACCGTGACGCGGCTCCGGTGGCGCCACCGGGAGATCCTCGGTGGCGCGATCCTCGGCCTCGCGCTCGCGTTCAAGCCGAACGTTGCATTCGTCGGCGGCGCGCTCGCGGTCCGATGGATCGTGGATCGCGAGATGGGACGGCTCCTCCGCCACGCGATCGGCGGGGCGGCCGCGGGAGTGCTGGCGGTGGTCCTGGCGAGCGCGAGCTTCGGCTCGTCGAATTGCTGGAAGCACTGGCTCGCGGCGATGCGCTCGCTGCCCGCGGACATCATCACGGTGGATCTCGGCAACTTCGCCCCGGCGCGCCTCATCGGCGATCAGATCGGCTTCAATCCCTCGCTCGTCCTCGGAATCCTCTTCGCGGGAGCCGTGCTCGCAACGATGATCAGGACGCGCCGGACTCCAGGGTCGCGCGCGGGCAGCCCGGCGGCGATCCCGGATGCTCTCGTCGAGGGGCTCCCTCTCTCGATCGGCTGCCTCCTCCTCCTGCTCATCCCCCAGCTCGCATGGCTTCACTACTTCGTCTTCACCATCCCGATGCTCCTCATCCTCCTTCGGCCGCTCGGGGCCGCGTCGTCGGAGCGAGGAGCGATAGTCTGGCGGAGGATCCTGCCGGCCTTCGCGCTGCTCACGCTCGCGGTCGAGCCGGTCCAGAACATCGGTGTGGAAATCACCGCGGGCACGGCGGGCGTCATGATCGGGTTTTCGGCGCTGATTCTCCTCGCAGGCGGCTTACGGGAGCTGGCGCTGGTCCGGTCCGGAGACCGACAGGCGGAACGCCGGTGAAGAGGAGAAGATGCGCGGCAGTCCATCCCGAAAGCCGCAAGCGTCGTTGATCTCGCGAGTTCCAAGGGCCCGACATCTCCTGCTCGCGTCCCGGCGCTTGCGATTCTCGGAACCGGGTACTCAGACAGTGTAGGCTCCCCGGACGCCAACACCTCTACGATTCCTGGGCGGCTCTGTCCGCGACCTCTTCCGATCCCGTCTCTCACTGCAGATGGAGATCTTGGCGCTGCGGCACCAGCGGCGGTCTGTCACCGAGCGAGTAGGCGACCACGGAGGTTTCGCGAACACTGGAGCAGGCTGAGCCGCTCGGGGAAACCTGGACGGTCGACAGTCTCGCTGGAGACGCGCGATCTCATCCGTCGAATGTCCTCCGCCAATCCGCTCTGGGGTTCACCCCGCATCGTCGGCGAGCTACGCATGATCGGGATCGACGTGGTCAAGTCGACCGTGGACCGTTACATGATTCGTAGGCGGAAGCCACCCTCACCCACCTGGCGCGCCTTCCTCAAGAACCACATTCGGGAGATCGTCGCGGTCGACTTCTTCGTCGTGCCGACCGTGCGGAACCAGGTCCTCTTCGTCTTCCTCGTCTTGGCCCACGAACGACGCCGTGTTCTCCACTTCAACGTCACCGCGTATCCAACTGCCGAGTGGACAGCCCAGCAGATCGTGGAGGCCTTTCCGTGGGAGAACCCGCCTCGATTCCTACCGCGCGACCGTGACTCGATCTACGCGGAGGCCTTCCAACAACAGGTTGAGCACATGGGCGTCGGAGTCCAGCACCACGCGCCCCCCGGAGGGTTCACCGCCGCACGCCCCGGTAGAGCGCGGCCACTCCTCCCGCGACGTTCTCGAATGTCGCACCCGGGAACCCGGACGCTTCGAGGACGCGACACACTTCGGTCTGGGGCGGGAAAGCCTGGACGGAATCGGCCAGATACTCGTAGGCACCTGCCTGTCGGGTCAGGATCCGCGCAACCGCCGGCATGAGCCTGAAGAAGTAAAGATGGAATGCCCAGCGAAGGATCCGGCGAGGCGGGTGGGCGATCTCGAGAAAGACGGCCCGCCCGCGAGGCGAGAGCGCGCGCGCCGTCTCGCGGAAGAAGGCCGAAGGATCCTCGAGGTTTCGCAGCACGAAGGCGGAAACGACGGCCGAGACGCTCCTGTCGCGAAACGGAAGGTGCTCCCCGTCGGCGACGACGGCCGCGACTCGATCGGCGAGCCCGCGGGCGGCGATCTTCTCGAGCGCGGCGCGCAGCATCTCGACCGAGAGATCGAGCAGGATCACCGGCCCCGGATTCCCGCCCCGGAGCATCGCCAGGGCGAGGTCGCCGGTCCCCGCGCCGACGTCCAGCACCGGCGCCGATCCCTCGAGCCCGCGCACGGCCGCCCGGCGCCAGCGATCGTCGAGGCCGGCGGACAGCACGCGGTTCATCCGGTCGTAGACCGGCACGAGCCGCGAGAACATGCGGGCGACGCGGACGCGTTTCCGATCAGTATTTGTCATTCAGGAAAAAAGCCCCCGCGTGCACGGGGGCTCCCGCGCCTCGATGGGGCGCGGCTACCTGGACGAGCCGGCCCCGGGGATGAAGACCGCCGCGGCGAGCACCGTGGTCCACAGACCGTTCTTGTCGCCGATCGCCGACTGAGTGATGTTCTTCGTCTTGACGATCTTCCGTCCCATGCGAAAGACCTTCTTCCGCTGGTCCCAGGCTTCGTTCGGGTCGAACTCGATGCCCAGGGTCGTGGCCAGCATGGTGGCCGCGAGATCCTCAGCGTAGTCCCCCGCCGCATCGTCCGTCTGTCCGAAGGCGTGATGCTCGCTGAGGTATCCGTACTGCTCGCCGATGCCCGGGATCGCGACTCCGAGGGACGCCGCAAGCAACCGGTTCGGCTCGTTGGTCGCGTTGTCGGAGATCACGCAGTAGAGGATCTGCCCGGGCTTGAGCAGCTGAAGCCCGCGCTTCTTCGGAATCTCCTTGCAGCCCGGGGGGAAGATGCTCGAAACGCGCACGATGTTGTATGCCGCGATCCCCGCATCCCGGAGAGCCAGCTCGAAGGACTGGAGCTTCTCCTTATGCCTCCCGACCCCCTTCGTCAAACAGACTTGCTTCGGCACCATCATTGACTCAGGCATCCGTCACGGCCCTCCTCGAGCGGTGGCGACAACCACCGCGTCAGGCGGAGCATGTTAGGAACCACGCGAGATTCTGTCAAAGCCTTTTCGCCTCGGAGAATCCGGTGCCGAGGCCACAGCCCCCGCCGCCCAAAAAGTCGGGAACCCCACGACGGCTTCCGCGTATCACCCCGTGTGAGGAAGGCGCTGTCGGGGCTTCCTCACCATCGTCTCTCCTGATAGCTAGCCTGGCACCGGCCCGCGGGTCTGGCCCCCGCGGGCCGCGGCGTTTTTCCGCCCCGGGGGTATCCGCCCTGCTCCTCAGCCAACGCCGAGAGGCGCCCGGGACCCAGGGCGTGCGCGCCTTCGCCCCCCTATTCGGACCCCTCTGGGGGGCCGTATGCCTGCCTCCACGCCACCGGACCGAGATAAGGGATCTGGAACTCGTCGCCGAGAAACGCACGATACATCAGGAAGACCCAGGCGAAGAAGAGGGCCGCGCCCAGGAGGATCCGGGCGACCTGGAACACGAACCCGACGATCGGGATCCAGCTCAAGAGCCAGCACCCGACGCCGACGGCGAACGCCGTGAGAAACAGGAGCATGGACTGAAAGGCATGGAAACGCACGAACCGATCCTTCGGCTCCACCACGAGGAAGAAGCCCGCCGAGATCGGCAGGAGCACGTAGGCGAGCGCTCCGGCGAGGTTCGAGGAAATGCCCGGCTCGGCGGGGCGCGACGGAATCTGGTTCATCGCGGCTTTCTCCTGGGGGAAGAGACGCGCGGCTTCGTGCGCGCCCGGGACACGCGGGCCGCCAGTGCCGGAGCCTTGATGGCGCGGCCGGGGGCCTTGAGAAACGCGGATGGGCAGAGATCCTGCACGACGCAGCCGGAACAGCGCGGCGCGCGCGCATGACAGACGCGCCGCCCGTGAAAGATCAGAAAGTGCGTGCCCATCGTCCAGCGATCCGGCGGCCACAGGGCGCACAGATCGCCCTCGATTTCGACGGGATCGTCGGAGCGCGTAAGAGCCATCCGCTGGGAGAGCCGGCGCACGTGCGTGTCCACGCCCATGCCGGGCAGGTGGAACGCGTTCCCTCGGACGATGTTCGCCGTCTTGCGGCCCACGCCTGGAAGCGCGACCAGCTCGGCCATCCCCTCGGGCACGCGACCTCCATGCCGCTCCACGAGCGCGCGTCCCGCGGCGACGATGTTGTTCGCCTTCGCGCGGAAAAAGCCGGTCGACCGGATGATCTTCATGACGTCGTCGAGGTCGGCCGAGGCCATCGCCTCCGCGTCAGGGTAGCGCGCGAACAGGCCGGGCGAGACCTTGTTGACCACATCATCGGTGCACTGGGCGGAGAGGATCGTCATCACCAGGAGCTGGAACGGATCGCGATACTCGAGCGCGCAATGCGCGTCGGCGTGCGCCTCCGAGAGGATGTCGAAGATCGCGTTCGCTCGCGAGCGAAGCTCCTCGCCCGGCCGGCGCGCGGGGGCGAGAGGCTGGGCATCCGGGGAGATGCCCGGGATGTTCGCGACACGCACGGCGCTCTTCGAGGCGGTTTTTCGTGTGGCCCCGGCCTGGGCCTTCCCGGCAGGCTTCGCCGCGCTCTTCTTCACGCCTTTTCGGGTGGCTCCCAGCTCACGCCTCTCCGAGGAAGCGGGCGAGGATCTCCGCGATCCTTTCACTGGCACGTCCATCTCCGTAGTGGCGGCCCCGCGCGCCGCGGGGCCGAAAGGTCCGGATCGCCTCGCCGAGACGGCCGCTCTCCGGCGGAACGAGCACGTTCCACCCGTCCCTCACCGTCTCCGCCCAGGCCGTCTGCCTGTCCGCCGTGACACAGGGCACCCCGAGAAGGTAACACTCTTTCTGCAGCCCGCCGGAATCCGTCACAACGACCCGCGCGCCGCGCACCAGGCTCAGCATGTCGAGGTAGCCGACCGGCTCGATCGCGCGCACCCGGGGCGCCTCCTTCAGACGGGCATCGAGGCCCGACGCCGCGAGCCGGGCGCGCGTCCTCGGGTGCACCGGGAAAATCACCGGCTCCTCGGATTCGGCCAGGGCCGCGATCAGACCCTCCAGCATCACAGGATCGTCCACGTTCGCCGCGCGGTGAAACGTCGCGAGCGCGTACCGGCCGGACTCGACTCCGAACCGCTCGAAGGCGGGAGTTCGCGAGCGCAGGGCGTCCTCGACCAGCTCGATCGCATCGAGCATCACATCGCCGACACGGTGGACCCCGCGCGTGATCCCCTCGCGCTTCAGTTCGGCCACCCCGTCGGCGGTCGGGACGAAGAGCAGGTCCGACAGATGGTCGGCCACGATCCGGTTCTGCTCCTCGGGCTCGCGGCGGTTGTGTCCCCGGACACCCGCCTCGACGTGCGCGAGCGGGACGCCGAGCTTCGAGGCCGCGAGCGCCCCCGCGAGGGTCGAATTCGTGTCGCCGAGAACGATCACGACGTCGGGCTTCTCCTCGACGATCGCTTCCTCGAGGCGGGTCAGCATGAGCCCCGTCTGCGCTCCGTGAGGGCCGGAACCGACCCCGAGATGCCGCGACGGCTCGGGGAGCGAGAGCTCCTCGAAGAACACACGCGACATCTCATCGTCGTAGTGCTGCCCGGTGTGCACGATGGCCTCATGGAAACGACGGCGGAGTGCGCGTGACAGCGGCAGCAACTTCACGAACTGCGGGCGGGCCCCCACCACCGTGAGTACCCGCTTGGGTGCATTGGGCAACGGCGTCCTCGCTCGGGCGGCCAAACCCGCTGGGACGGGAGGTGTTCCCGTCGCGGTCGCGACCGCTCGGAGTCAGGGAGTATCACATCGGGGCGCGCCGCGCAACGGACGGACGCAGCGGGCGGGG
>JAGVPR010000104.1 GCA_020052115.1 Candidatus Eiseniibacteriota bacterium | reverse complement strand
CTGCTTTCCGGCCCACGGTGAGGTGCAAGGGTGAGGCGTAGCCCAAAGGGGACTCCATGAGCGCGTCCTTCATCAACGACAGGGATTTCCACGACTTCCTGACAGCGATGCTCCGTGCCGTGCCCGTCTACGGGCCGGTCGCCAAGCGCTCGGGATTCGTGTTCGAACGCCTCACTTCGGCGGACGAGTTGCGCCTGGATTACGACGTGACCGTCTTGCCGCCCAAGAAGCTCTTCTTCCCGCCTGCCCAGGACCTCGTCCGATTCCGCGGCCCCGAATTCCAGTCCTGTGTCGAGCCGCTGGAAAAGATCCTCCTGGGAGTCCACTTCTACGACGTCAAGGCGATTGATCAGACCGACCTCCTCTTCTCCGAGCGCAACTTCGACGTCAACTACATGGCCCACCGGCAGTGCACCACGATCGTCGCCTCCAACGTCCAGACGGTCTCGAAGCGCGCATTCTTCGCGTCGGTCGGACCGGAGATCGAGCCCCGCGGACATGACGCCTCCCTGACCAAGATCACGGGGGGCTACGTCCTCGAGATGCGAACGCCGAAGGGCGAGGCGCTCCTCGAGCACGGCCGGTTCGAGCCGGCCTCGGCCCAGCAGCTCGACGCCGCGAAGAAAGTCAATGCAGACATCCTGAAGCGGTGCCCGGAAGCCCTCGAGCACTCCTCCGCGGAGATCGCCGCCAAGGTGCGCGCCGCCTTCGGGAATGAAGATCTATGGTCTGAACTTGCGGCGGACTGCTTCTCCTGCGGCTCCTGCAACACCGTGTGCCCCACCTGCTACTGCTTCGACGTCCAGGACGCCTGGAACGTTGATCAGGTCTCGGGACAGCGCACGCGCTACTGGGACGCCTGCCTGACGGAGGACTTCGCCAAGATCACGATCGCGGGAGGCGCGAGCGAGAACTTCCGCGAGGAGCGCGGCGAGCGCTTTCGTCACCGCTTCATGCGCAAGGCGAGCTACCTGAACGAAAAGCTCGGCGGGCCTGCCTGCGTCGGGTGCGGCCGGTGCTCGGCGGCGTGTACGGCCGATATCGCGGACCCGGTGCACGTCATCAACAAGATCATGGCCCTGTGAGGATCCGGCAATGAACCACCAGTGCCATTGGACGGAGCTCGAGAACATATTCCTGCCGCGCGAGGCGACGATCGTCCAGACCGCGCAGCCGACCCCGCTCGAGAAGCACCTGACCCTGAAGATGGCCGGCGGCCCGCCCCTGAAGTTCGATCCGGGCCAGATGCTAGAGGTATCGCTGTTCGGATACGGCGAGATCCCGATCGGCTTCGCGAGCTCCCCGACGCGCGAGAACACCTTCGACATCGTGGTTCGCAAGGTCGGCCGCGTGTCGGGGGCGATCCATCAGCTGAAGGCGGGGCAGTCGCTCTACGTCCGGGGGCCCCTCGGCCGCGGCTTCGACCTGCCGAAGCTCCGCGGCCGGGACGTACTGATCGTCGCCGGCGGAATCGGCCTCTGCCCGACGCGCTCGCTCATCCAGTACATTCTGGACCGCCGCGGCGAGTTCGAGCGCTTCATCCTCTTCTACGGCGCCCGCGATCCGCAGCAGCAGCTCTTCGTGGCGGACCTCGTGAAGTGGCGCGGGTCGGGCGACGTCGAGTACTTCGAGACGGTGGACCGCGGCGACCCCAGCTGGAAGGGACACGTCGGCCTCATCACGACGCTCTTTCCGAATGTGCGGCTGGACGCGGAGACTCGCGTCGTCATCTGCGGCCCTCCGGTCATGTTCCGCTTCGTCATTCGCGAGCTGGACAAGCTCGGGATCAAGCGCGAGAACGTCTTCGTTGATCTCGAGCGCCGCATGAAGTGCGGCGTGGGCAAGTGCGGCCACTGTCAGATCAACGACAGGTATGTCTGCGTGGACGGGCCGGTCTTTCCGTTCTCCGAGGTCCAGGGCCTTGAGGAGGCGATCTGAGATGGCCAAGCCCAGGGTTGCGTTCTTCGACTTCACCTGCTGCGAGGGCTGCCAGATCGAATTCACCAACTACGGCGACACGGCATTCCTCGAGCTGCTGAAGCATGTAGATGTGGTCGAGTTTCGGGAGGCCATGTCGGAGAAGACGGTCGAGCCGATTGACATCGCCTTCGTCGAAGGCAGTTTCACCCGTGAGGCCGATCGTCCCCGGCTCGAGGAAGTCCGCCGGCGGGCGGGGATCGTCATCGCCTACGGCCAGTGCGCCACCACCGCGGGCATCAACGCGCTCAAGAACCACCAGACGGACTACAGAGAATGCGTCTACGGGCGCGACGCCGGCATGCCGCACCTCGACTCCGCGAAAGCGCTGCCCATTTCGGCGGCGATCAAGGTCGACTACATGGCCTTCGGCTGCCCGGTGAACAAGTACGAGGTGCTGCAGATCGTCTCGCATCTACTGCACGGGAAGGAGCCGGTCATCCCGAACTTCCCGGTCTGCGTCGAGTGCAAGCGCAACGAGACGATCTGTCGCTACGACGAAGACGACCATTGCATGGGCCAAGTCGCTCGCGCGGGCTGCGGCGCCCCCTGCCCCGCTGCCGGCATCCCGTGCGAAGCGTGCCGCGGCTTCGTGGATCGCCCGAATCTCCCGGCGCTCAAGAAGGTGCTGACGGCCCGCGCCGGCTTCTCCGAGAAGCGGGCCGGCGACAAAGCCAACATGTTTACCGCAAACCAACTGGAGCAGGCGCCATGACGGTGAGTGCCCGCATCAACGTCCATCATCTGACCCGTGTAGAGGGCCACGGCAACATCGTCGTGAACGTGACCGACGGAAAGATCGAGAAGTGCGAGTGGCAGGTGCCCGAAGCGCCCCGCTTCTTCGAGGCGATGGTCCGCGGACGTCATTACTCCGAAGTTGCGCGGATCACGAGCCGCATCTGCGGCATCTGCTCGATCGGCCATACGCTCGCTTCCGTCAAGGCGACGGAGAACGCGCTCGGCATCCAGGTCACGCCGCAGACGTTGCAGTTGCGAGCGCTTCTCAAGCACGCGGAGAACTTCGACTCCCACGTTCTGCACGTCTACTTCCTCGCGGCGCCGGATCTCCTGGGGGCCCCGTCGGTGTTCCCGCTCGTCGCGAGCCACGGCGAGGTGGTGGCGCGCGCGCTCAGGCTGAAGCGCCTGGCGCACGAGTGGGGCTCGCTCATCGGCGGCCGCACCACGCACCCGACGACGGCGGTTCCCGGCGGCTTCGCGTCCGTGCCCAAGCCGAAGGAGCTGGCTGCGCTGAAGGAGAGGATGCTGGCGGCGGTGCCCGATCTCAGCGAGACCCTCGCCACCGTTTCTTCGCTGGCCGGCCGAGTGCCAGCCTTCGACCGTCCGACGGAGTACATCGCCCTGTCGTCCGACCAGGACTACGGCCTCTACGACGGGAAGATCCAGTCGGTGATGCCCGACGGCGCGAAGGAGCGCTTCGAGGTCGCGGCCTACGAGCAGGTCACGAACGAGTTCATGGTGCCGCAGTCGACTGCCAAGTACGCCAAGCACAAGCTCGCGAGCTACGCGGTGGGCGCGCTGGCTCGTTTCAACAACAACTTCGCCATGCTGCACCCCGAGGCCAAGAAGGCAGCGCAGACGCTCGGCCTGAAGCCCATCTGCTCGAATCCCTACATGAATACTGTCGCCCAAGTGGTCGAGATCTTCGAGAGCTTCCATGCCTCGCTGGCGATCATAGACCAGCTTCTGCGGGACGGCGTGCGCGAAGAGCCGTTGGTGATTCCGGCCAGGTACGCCTCGGGCGCGGGCGCGGTAGAGGTGCCGCGCGGAATCCTGTTCCACGAGTACGCCTTTGACACGGACGGGATGTGCCTGCGGGGCAACTGCATCATCCCGACGAACCAGAATCACGCGAACATCCAGGCCGACTTCGACCGGCTGGTACCTCAGCTCGTCGCCGCGCGGACCGCCGAGAAGGACATGGAGCTGGCGCTCGAGATGCTGGTCCGCGCCTACGATCCTTGCATCTCCTGCTCCACCCACTATCTCGACGTGACCTTTGTGCGCTAGGAACGCGTGCGGTACCTGATCGGCCTCGGCAACTACACCGCTTGCGACGACGCGATCGGCGTGCGTGTGGTGGAGTACGTCGCAGCGCACGGGCTGGAGCGGGGATTCCGCGCTGTTGACCTCGGCGCGAACAGCCTCAATCTGATCGCCTACCTGGTACCGGAGACGACGGCGATCCTGCTGGTGGACGCGGCCGAAATGGGGCTTCCTCCCGGCGAGTGGCGCTTCTTCGCGCCCGACGAGGTCGAGACGCGCAAGGCGGCGGCGGGGCGCACGACCCACGAGGAGGACGCCTTGCAGGTGCTCGCGCTGGCGCGGCAGGCCGGCGAGTCGCCGCCCCCCATCCTCTTCCTCGGCATACAGCCCAAGGAGATCCGGTTCGAGATCGGTCTGTCGCCTGAACTCGACGCCCGCTTGCCGGAGTACGCAGCAGCGGCAATCGCGCGCCTGCTCGAACTCTGAGCTCCGCCGCCTCGCCCTACTTGCCGATCAACGATGCGACCTTCTCCAGAAGCGCGGCCGGCTTCAGCGGCTTTTCCAAGAACAGGTTGACGGGCAGGAAGCTCTCGTCCAGGTCCTTGTTGGAGAACCTGCCGACGTAGATTCCGCGCTCGTTGATGGCCGACAGCATCAAGATCGGAATGCGCTGCAGATCGTCGTGGCTCTTGAGCTGGCGGGCGATGTTGAAGCCCGCAGAGGAATCCTCGGGGAACATCACGTCGAGAATGATGACATCCGGCATTTGCGCCTTGACGTTTTCCACTACGTTCTCGTCATCGTACTGCGCGGCGACCTCGTAGTTGTTCTTCTCGAGCACGATGGTCATCGCATCAATGACGTCGTGATCGTCATCAATGATGTAGATCTTCTTCTTGGCCAAGACGCCCTCCTCCGCTCGAGCCTCGCGTCGCGAGACGCCCCCGCGAGGCAGCCCCCGGGACGGATCAGATGCGCACGTGGAACGTCGTCCCCTTCTCCAGCTCGCTCTCCACCTCGATCGTGATGTCGAGCAGGTTGGCGATTTCCCCTGCAATTGCCAGCCCCAGCCCGTTGCCGTTGGGTTCGAACCGGACTGCGTTGTTGGATCGGAAGAACTCCCTGAAGATCTTACCCAGGTTGGCCTCGGGGATCCCGATGCCATGATCCATGATGGAAATGACCCGCTTGCCGTCGCTCGCCACCTTCATCGCGATCTCGATCGAGCCGTCCGGCGGCGAGTACTTGACGGCATTCTCCAAGAGCACCGCGAGCAGCTCGAAGAGCCGCTTGCCGACCGTGCGCGCGATGAGCGGCTCCTTGGGCGCGTCCACCCTCACCAGTAATCGCTTCGCCGCCGCCGACACGGCGAATCGCTCGACGACATCGTTCACAACCGCGCACAGATCAACATCCTCGCGCACCAGCTCGAGGTCTTGCGCCTTGAGCCTTGCGAGTTCCAGCATGTCCAGGATGGTCTCGGACAGCAGCTCGCAACGCGTCTTGATCTTCAAGACGAGATCCCGGGTCTCCTGCGCCAGCGGACCGGCATAGCCGTCGAGAATGATGTCCACGTAGTTGTGGATGGCCGCGAACGGCGCCTTCAGCTGATGCGTCGTATGGATGAGATACCGGCTCTTCTCCTCGTTGATCTCACGCTGCTGTTCGTACAGCCGCTCGGTCGCCGCCTTCTCCTTGGAGAGTTCGGTGTTCAGCTTCTCCAGCTCCTCGGTGCGTTCGATGATCCGCCGTTCGAGGTTCATCTTGTACGAGCGCAGGCTGCGATTGACCTCGTTGTAGCTGTCCAGCAGGCTGAAGATGACCCGGGTGCCGCCCGAGCCCACGAGGCTCGTCGTAGGGAGCTTCGCGCGGCTCAGCTCCTCGAACACCTCGGGCCGCCCCGTGCTCTCGAAGATCAGATCGACCTCGGGATCGTGAATGAACTCCGAGAGGCGCGCCACGTAGGAGATCTTGTGCTGCTTGGCGAGCATGACTCCCTTGGCGTTGGGGTCAATGTCGCAAACGTACTTGATGAGGACGTTGGGGGTCGTGAGCAACACCTTCAGGCACTCGTACCCGCCCTTGCCGGCTCCGACGATGGCGATATTCGCTGTTTCCATGGCCCCTGAAGGAAGACCGCCCCGCAACGGGCGAAGCGGATGAACCGGCGCCGGCGGACTCCGGCCTCCGGAGCGTCGGCAGTAACAACGAGGATAGATGATAGAGGATTGCGCCCCCGCTGGCGAGCCGGTCCGCTCGTTTCAGCACCGGCGATGGACACGGCTCGCCGGACTCCTTCCGGAGCCCGGAGCGCCTGCTAGCGCCCCTGCCAGGTCGTCTCCGAAACTCCGGAGCGGTGGTTGATCAGCCTCGCCAGGACGAAGAGCCAATCCGAGAGGCGGTTCAGATAGCGGATCGCGTCCGGGCGCACCTCTTCGTGGCCGGCGAGCGCGACCGTGCGGCGTTCCGCGCGCCGGCCGATGCAGCGGGCGGCGTGG
>JAGVPR010000288.1 GCA_020052115.1 Candidatus Eiseniibacteriota bacterium | reverse complement strand
TCGCGGACGCCGCGGACGGCCGGATTCACGCCGAGGCCGTGCCGCAGTCCTTGGCGCGCATGAAGATGCGCGCCGCGCCGCCCGGGTTCCTCCGCGGAATCCTCGATGTCGCCCGCTTCGAGCTGCGCGAGCTTCGCAGCCAGCCCGGGCTCTACATCTTCGTGCCGCTGATCCTCATCCAGACGGTCGGCACGACCCTCAGCGCCGTCGGCGCGTTCGACACGCCGCTCCTGTTCACTTCCGGGACGATCGCAGTGAGCGCGATGAATACGCTGACGCTTCTGATCTGCCTTCTCACGCTGTTCTACACGGTCGAGTCGCTCAGACGCGAGAGAAGCACCGGCCTGGCGGCGATCTACTACACGACGCCCGCCCGAACCGCGTCCATCTTGTTCGGGAAGACGCTGGCGAACGGCGTGGTCGGCATCGCCGTGGTCGTGGCGACACTTCTCGGCGCCGTGATCGCCCTGATCATTCAAGGCCGCGTGGGCCTCGACCTGAAACCGTTTCTTGTCGTCTGGGGCCTACTCCTTCTCCCGACGATCCTCGTCTGGACGAGCTTCGTGATGCTCCTCTTCGCGGCTACGGGTAATCGTTACACGACCTACGGCCTCGCCCTCGCGGCCCTCTCTCTGACCGGTTATCTGCAGATGAGAGGCAAGATGACCTGGGTTGGGAACTGGGATCTGTGGAGCACGGTGCTGTGGAGCGACATGGGCGGGCTCGAGCTGAACCGCACGGCGCTCTTCTTGAACCGCGTGGCAATCCTCGGCCTGACCGTCCTCTTCACCGCGCTCGCGGTCCGGCTCTTCGCTCGCAGCGATCGCGACCCGGCGCTGCTGATCGAACGATTCCGCCCTCGCTCAATCCTCCGCGGCGCGGTCCGGCTCGCACCGTTCGCCGTCGTGCCGCTCGTGGCGCTGGTCTTCCTTTGGATCCAGGTGCTGCAGGGGTTTCAGGGCAAGGCCGAGGAGAAGCGCGGCAAGGACTACTGGAAGCAGAACCTCGCGACATGGAAGGACGCGCCCTTGCCGGCGATCAGCCACGCGGACGTGGATCTCGATCTCGATCCGCCTCGCCGGTCCTTCACGGTGCGAGGCGCCTACGACATGAAGAACCGGGGCGAGCGCGTGATCGCCCAGGTGCCGCTCACGGGCGGCACGCACTGGGAAGACGTTTCCTGGACGATGAATGACGTTGAGTACAAGCCAGAGAACCGCTCCGGGCTCTACGTCTTCACGCCTCCGGCGCCGCTGGCGCCCGGGGACTCCATCAGGATCGGCTTCAGGTTTCACGGTCGCTTCCCTGAGGGGATCACGAAGAACGGCGGCGGCGCGAAGGAGTTCATCCTCCCGTCGGGAGTCGTTCTGACGAGCTTCAGCCCGAGCTTCGTTCCCGTTCCGGGGTTCGTCGAAGAGATCGGCGTGACCAAGGAGAACCGCTACGAGCCGCGCGTCTACCCGGATGATTTCCACGAGGGGATCACGAAGGCCGCCTTCGGAATGGGCGCCGCTTTCACGACGCGCGTCCGGATCACCGGGCCGTCCGCCTACACATTGAATTCCGTGGGGACGAAGACGCTCGACACCGTCGAGGGGAAGCGGCGCACCGTCGTATGGGAAAGCGACCACCCCGTGCGGTTCTTCAACGTCGTCGCGGGACGCTGGAATGTGAAGACAGGCGCGGGCACCGCCGTCTACTTCCACCCGTCGCACACGTACAACATCGAGGAGATGTCCGGGGGGCTCGATGCGGCCCGGCGCTGGTACTCGGAGTGGTTTCTTCCGTTCCCCTGGCAGGAACTCAAGATCTCCGAGTTCCCCGGCATCGCCTTCTACGCGCAGGGGTTTCCGACGAACATCAGTTTCTCCGAAGGCATCGGGTTCCTGACGAAGAGCGACCCGAAGACGAACACCGCGTTCCTCGTCACGGCGCACGAATCGGCGCATCAATGGTGGGGCAACATCCTCATGCCCGGCGAGGGCCCCGGAGGCGAGATCCTCGCGGAAGGGATGTCCCACTTCTCGACGGCACTATTGATGGAGCAAGTGAAGGGAGAGCGCGCGCGGATCGAGTTCTGCAAGCGGATCGAGGAACGGTACGGCGACAGCCGTCAAGTGGACTCGGAACGGCCTCTCGTCAAGATTGACGGCTCACGCTCCGGTGATGAGACCGTGACGTACGACAAGGGCGGCTGGGTTTTCTGGATGCTGCTGACCCGGATGGGACGCGAGGCGACGCTCGCCGGGCTCAAAGAGTTCATCTCCCGGTACCAGGGCGGGCCGGACTTCCCGGTTCTCCAAGACTTCGTGGCGACCATGCGGCCATTCGCGCCCGACTCGCTCGGCTACGATGACTTCGTGAATCAGTGGTTCTTCCAGGTCGTGGTGCCCGAGTACCGGCTGAGCGGTCAGAAGAGGGTCGAACTGGACGGCGGGCGATGGGAAGCCCACGTTCGCATCGAGAATCGGGGAACGGGACGGATGCCTGTCGAGATAGCGGCTGTCTTGGGCGAGCGATATGAGAAGGACGGGCAGGCCTCGCCCGGCTACCGCGAGTCGCGCGCGGCGGCGACACTCGGCGCCGGGGAAGCGGCCGACGTCGTGATCCCGTGCGAATTCAAGCCGGAGAAGATCATCGCGGACCCCGACGCGAGGGTTCTGCAGTTGCGAAGAAAGGCGGCAGTGGCGGGGTTGTAGCGGGCCGCTTCTATCGCAGCCCGCTCAAACTCTCCCTTTCCTCCCGAGCTCCAGGGCCGATTCTGAGGGCGTCATTCTCTGCGGTCTGCTCTTCTTCGCAGGCGGCGCTTCGCACCGGGGGAAGCGCGTGTCCGACTTCGATCTCGTGCTTCCCACGGTGACTTTCACTGACAGCCTGACGCTCCGGCAGGGGAACCGCACGATCCGGTCTTTCATGCCGGGCGCGGCGTCACTGGCGGCGATGTCGTCGTGTACCCGCCCGAGGAGGGCGTCCTTGCGGCCGGTGATCTCGTAAACTACCCCCTCCCCTTCGCGTACGGCTCCCATGTTGCGGAATGGGTGGCCGCGCTCGAGAGGCGGCCGTCGAGCGCTGAACCACCGGAGCGTTCGCCGGCCGGAGGAAGATCCTCGACTTGAAGTAGGCCCTGTCGTTGACGTCGAAATCGTGAGGGCCGCCGCCCGCCGGGGCGACGGCCCTCGATCCGTCATCGCGCGACGACCACCTGGGAACGGCTCTCCGTCCGGTCGCCCACGCGAAGCCGATAGTAGTAGACACCGGCGGCCACAGGACGGGCCCTCTCGTCGCGCCCGTTCCACTGCACGCGGTACGTTCCGGCGGCCATGCTCTCACGGACCAGCGTCTTCACGCGGCGCCCCTGCAGATCGAACACATCGAGAAGCACCGGAGCCTGTGCGGGAACGGCGAACTCCACGGTTCCGCCCGAAGCTGAGGGCACCGGCCAGACCGCCTGGATCAAGGAGCGAGCGGAAGGCGCACCCGGTTCGGGCGACGACACGATCACGGCCTCGCGCCGTGAGAAGGAGACGTCTGTCTTTCCCGCCACCATCTGATCCCAGATGACCGTGCACCGGCGGGAGGCGTCCACGGCGATGCAGGGCATGGACGACGGATCGCTCTCCCGCGTCACCCGCTCCTCGTCGGACCACGCGCCGAGACTCCAGTACCGGAAGTAGATCTCGGCGTTGCCGTCGCGGTAGTCCTCCCAGGCGACGTACGGGTTTCCATCCGCGTCGGTCG
This sequence comes from Candidatus Eiseniibacteriota bacterium, assembly GCA_020052115.1. Classification (GTDB taxonomy): domain Bacteria; phylum Eisenbacteria; class RBG-16-71-46; order JAGVPR01; family JAGVPR01; genus JAGVPR01. The sequence continues at coordinate 6,921 of JAGVPR010000288.1, read as the reverse complement.
TGATCGAGGCGCGTTGAGAATCGCCGTCATGATCGGTCAGCCGCGTCTCCAATCCCCAGGAGACTCCGTCATGAGTGCGGTAGTAGACCTCGGCATCCGAGCCGCGGCCATCATGCCACACCACATGGAGGCGGCCGTCGGATCCGGCGGCGATCGAAGGGCAACGCGAGTAAGCGGGATCGGCCGAAAGGGCGGTCGGCGTGGACCAAGAGCCCGAGTATACCTTGTAATGCACCTCGGATGGCGTCCGTGACGGTCCGGCCTGCTCGTACACGAGATGGATCCGCCCGAGCGCATCCGCGGCGATGGACGGGGACCACGCGGACTGCGTGCCCGTCTGCCCGACGCTGACGGGAGCGCTCCAGGAGGTCCCGTTCCACTTCGTGAATTGCGTGCGTGTGGTCAAACTTCCGACATTCACCCAGACCGCGTAGACATTACCCGCGCCGTCGTCCGCCACAGTCGGCGAGACGTCGGGGTTGGCGTGTGTCGAGAGGCGAGTCTCCGCGGACCAGAAAACCCCATCCCAAGTCATGTAGTAGACGTCGGCATTGCCTTCGCGGAGGTCGCTCCATACAACATGAAGAACCCCGGCCGTGGTCCCGTCAATTGCGGGGGCGGTGGAGAACCCGGTGTGCTGTGTGAGTCGCACGGGCGCCTCCCAGGCTCCCGAGTATCTCGCGTAGTAGATCTCCGAGTTCCCGTCCCGCGTGTCCGACCACACCGCGTGCATGACCCCGTTCGGCTGCGCGTAGAGGGCGCGCGCGCTCGGGAATGCTAGGTTCGATGCCGCCGGCCCGGTCGTGACGCGCTCCGCGGGAGACCAGACGTCCGGTCGGGTTCCGATCCACACATCGGCGCGGCCGCGGCCTCCTATGCTGTCGGAGTAGCTCGGATAGGAGCCGCTGGAGCCGTTGATGATCCCCTTGGCGCTGACGCCGACGACCTGGTCGCCCGGCGACGCTCCCGCAAGCACACTCCATGAGACCTGGACGCTGTCTCCGCTCCACATCGTCGGCAACGGCACGGCGACACTGCCGGAAACGAGTGAGAGCCCTGGAGGCAGTGCGATCTCGGCGGATGCGCTGGAGGCAGGGTACTGCCCCTGAAAGAACCCCTCCCCGGGGTAGTAAATCGTGGCGACCACACTGAATGGTGCTCCGGGGCTCACCTCATCCGGCATCGCCACGCCCACCGTCCACGGCGCGGTCATCATCGCCCAGCAGGAGGACCAGGGCTCCCAGATGCTGTGCAGGAAGTCCTGGTTGAAGTGAACGTCGGGACCGTAGAACGGACTCGAGTACCAGGGGTCGTGCACGATGAATTCGTCGAGCGGGTCGTCGTATCCCTTCACTACCCTGAAATGCCCCTCCGTGCAACCCCCGTCGTAGCACGTGCAGATCTGAACGGGCACGCCGCGGGCGATCTGGGACTTCAGTTCCTCGTAGGGATCCGTATAGAGGTAGGCCTCGTTGCTCGCGTAGCCGAGCCCTCGCTGCGAATAACCCTGAAGCGCAGGGTTCTGCGCGGAGACGCTCATGCCGCTGAAGTGACCGGCCCTCCGGTTGTCGTCCGTGAAGGTCCCGTAACCCGAGATGTCATTCTCGACGTCGGAGATGTCCACCTGGCTGACCTCTTCGCCGCAGTGATCGAGCAGCATCTGCGTGCAAGCGGGCCCGCAGTACCAGGATGTTTCCTGGAAGCGGTGCGGGACGTCGGGGATGTTGTAGACGGCCGGACGCACAAGGAGCGCCTTGGCGCTCTGCGGCGGCATCCAGTCCGGAGGCGCCGACGGCCGCGGGGGGGACGACACGGAGGCGAACTGCCGCTCGAGCGATCCGTCGAGCGTCGAGAGCATGGGCTTCGCAGGATCGTCGAAGTCAATCAACGCGTGCGATGGCGGGTCCGTGGACCCTTGTTCGACAAGCCAGTAGATGCGCTTGTCCGGGGCGCGGACGGCGATCGGCGCGCCGAGGCCGGGTGCCGATTCTGCGCCGCGTGACGGCTCGTCCGCCCGGGCCAGAGCCGCCTCGGGACCCACCACCGGGAAGCGGGCTGCCGGATACCCGAGCGTGTACCAGCACCACCCCGCCGTGCGAGCATCCATCGAGACGACTCCAAATGCCTCGCCGTCCGCGACGAGCGGGTGCAGGTAGTAGAGCGGCTCCATCCCCGGGTAGCTGTGTACCAGGATCCCCTCCCCGATCTCCGCTCGCGCGAGTTCCGCTCTCGCCGCGAGATCGGCCCGCGTGCTCGCACGGAGCCGGCTCAGAAGTTCGTCCGCCGCTTGCCGCGATGTGTCCGCAGTGACCGCCGGCGCGGCGACTCCTGCGAGAAGGACAAGCAGCAGGACGGTAATCAGAGGGATGACGACTTGAAAGACGGGCGTGGTGGACGAGTGCGGCGCCGGCCGGGTGGCCGAGTTCGGGCGTTGTCTCATGGTGTCCGCCTCCTCTGGCACATTCGCTAGGGCATGAATCGGATTGTGGGCGGTCCTGCAATTCTACCATGATCCGGCGTCTCGAGTCGCGCGGGCCTTGACGGCGCGCCAGACGGCGGGTTGTGATACCCTGCGCCGAGCCGCCCGGCGGCGGCTCTGATGTCGTTGACGAACACGTGGAGATCTTGCGGATGAACAAGCGCCTCGCAGCGTGCATCGCCCTCTCGTACCTGCTCTCCCCCGGTCTCCCGCACGCCGCCACGATGAGCGGCTTCGTACGAAGCGCCGAGGACGGCGAGGCGCTCTCCTACGCGAATGTCGCGATTCAAGGCACGAAGATCGGCGACGTGACGAACGCGCAGGGCTTCTACAGTCTGCCCGACGTTCCCGCAGGCGCGTTCGTGGTCTCGTTCAGCTATCTCGGCTTCGCGACACAGACGCGCAGCGCCACGCTCGTGGAGACGGACGCGGTCACGATCTCGGTCGAACTCGAGCCGCAGACGATTCAGGTGAAAGGTGTCGAAGTCGAAGCCGAGGCCAATCCGCGACTCGCGCCGAGCCGCTTGACCATCCGCACGCACGAGTTGAACGCGGTGCCCTCGATCGCGGAAGCCGATCTGTTCCGCGCGGTGCAGGCGCTGCCTGGCGTGAGCACTCTCTCCGACTTCTCGAGCGGGCTCTACGTGCGCGGCGGCAGCCCGGATCAGAACCTGATCCTCCTAGACGATGTGGACGTGTACAACCCGAGCCACCTCTTCGGCTTCTTCAGCACGTTCAACGTGGACGCCGTGAAGACCGTGGAGTTGCAGAAGTCCGCCTATCCGGCCCCTTATGGCGGCAGGCTCTCGTCGTTGCTCGACGTGCACAACCGCGACGGGAATCGGAAGGAGTTCGAGGGGGTCGGACGCCTGAGCCTCATCAGCTCGAGCCTGACGCTGGAGGGCCCCTGGTCCCGCGGCTCGTGGATGGTCTCGGGAAGACGTACGCACCTTGGGACGCTCGCCAAGGCGGCCGATCTCGACCTCCCGTACCGCTTCTACGACGTCCACGCGAAGCTCAACTTCGATGCCGGCACGAACGACCGGACGAGCCTCAGCGCTTTCCGCGGGAGCGACCGCCTCGATTGGGACCAGGAGACGATTGACGTCGTCCTCGACTGGGGCAACGACACGGGAAGCCTCCAGTGGACTCACGTCTTCAACAACACCCTATTCTCCCACTTCCTGATCGGCGGCAGCCGCTTCCATTCCGACGCGGAGGTTTCGTTCCAGGATTTCGAGTTCCGCTGGAAGAACCGCGTCGAGGACATCGCCGCAAAGGGCGCCCTGTCCTTCAAGCCGAGTCCGGCTCACCTCGTGGATTTCGGGTTCGAGGCCAAGTCGCTGGACTTCTTCTGGAGGCAGGACATCGGCGAGGGCGACCGCCTGACTTTCCAGTACAGCGGCCTTTACGGCGCTCTGTACGCGCAGGACGAATGGACCGCGGGCGAGCGCTGGCGCGTCCAGCCGGGGCTGCGCCTCGACTACTACTCCAACGGAAACTACTCGGGCCTTGGGCCGCGCCTGAGCGTCGAGAGGGTGCTCGGCGAGAAACTCTCGCTTCACGGCGCCGTGGGCCGCTACTACCAGTATCTGAACCTCGTGTCGCAGGAGGGCGCCAGCTTCGCCGATATGTGGTTCCCGGTGGATGAGACACTCGAGCCGGGACGCGCCGACCATTACATCCTGGGCGCCGATGTGCTGCCCCATCCCGCGTTCGACGCGACCGTCGAGGTGTACTACAAGGACTACCGGAACCTCGTCGAGTTCAGCCGGGAGTTCACGCGCTCGCTCGTGGATCCCGAAGCGCCGCTCGGCGACCTGTTCAACAGCGGCACGGGACAGGCCTTTGGAGCCGACCTCTACGTGCGGAACCACTTCGCGGGCTTCGACGGGTGGGTCGGGTACGCGTGGGGCGTGGCGCACCGCAAGGTCGAACAGTACAACCGCGGCGAGGAATACACGCCGACCTACGACCGGCGGCACCAGATCACGCTCATGCAGTCCCGGTCGCTCGGCCAGGGCTGGACGCTCGACATGAGCTTCCGCTACGGCACGGGACAGCCGACAACGCTAGCCGCCGGCCGCTACACGGTGACCGATGTGACAGGCCGGACCTATGATGTCACGCTCGCCGGCGATCTCAACGAGAACAGGCTCCCGGACTTCCACCGCCTCGACGTGGGCATCTCGCGCCGCTGGAAGTTCCGCACCTGGACGATCGAGCCGAATCTCCAGATCATCAACCTTTACAATCACAAGAACGTGTACATCCGCAGCTACGACCTGACGAAGAACCCTGCCGAGTTCGAGGACGTGACGATGCTTCCGTTGCTCCCGACCATCGGCGTGGACGTGCGGTTTTGAGGGGGACGGGGATGGCCTTCTTCGCGACTGCCTTGGCGGACGCGGTCCGGCACCGGACCGTGGTCCTGCTGCTCGCCGCGGCGGCTGTGGCGCTCGCCGGCTGCACCGGCGACTCGACGGCCCCGCAGAAGAACAGCGAGATCGCCGTCTTCGGCACGCTCTACGTCGGCGAGGCCGTTTCCGACACGAACGCGATCTTCGTCACGCGCGTGCGGCCGGTAGATGAGTATTACGATCGTGACGAGGCCGCGGTCAACGACGCGCTGGTGACGATCCGGCGCGACGGGGCCGATTCGCCCGATACGCTCATGCTCGTGCGGCCCGGCCGGTACGCAGATTCCACGCTCTTCATCGAGCCGCGGACTACGTACCACTTGCGGGTCGCCACCCCGGACGGGCGCGTGCTCACCGCGATGACGACCACTCCATACCCGTTCCAGGTCGAAGCGGGACCGCCCACGGTTCCGTCGTCTCAGGTCCCGCACTCGGTGCTGCAGGACTCCTTCCCCGTGCTCGTTCGCTGCGAGAACCCGGACCAGGTCTTCGTCGTGGACGCCTACTGCCTGGAGACCTGGGAGACCGCGCGCTACGTGAACCCCTTCGGTTCGCACAACGCTCCGGACAACGACGACGAGTACGGCAACGAGAACGGAGAGCCGCGCCACATCTTCGCCTACTTCCGGATCGGCCAGGTCGTGACCGAGAACGACGCCTACGTCATAGACTTCTATAGCGCGATGATCGCCTTCTTCGGCCTCTTCGACGTGCAGGTTCTCTCCGTGGACGACAACACCTACAACTACCTCTATCGGGACCATCCGGAGGAGCATGGCGGGATCGTCGGCGGCATCGGGCTCTTCGGATCGGCGCAGCGCCGCGTCTGGCGCATTCACGTCATCGAGTAGCTACCGGCGGCGCTTCGTACCGTCGGCGGCCTGTGATTCCCTGTGCTACTGTCTCCTCCACAATGGATTCGCACGTGCCACCACGCTCTCCGTCGCCGCCGGGCTCGCGGACACGGGACAGGCTCATCACCACCGCGGCCTTCGTCGTCGCGGCGATCCTCCTCTTCGCCCGGTTGGGCGACATCGCCCTGCTCCAGCCCGACGAGGGCCGGAACGCGGAGATCGCGCGCGAGATGAAGGAGAGCGGCGCCTGGTTCGTGCCGACGTACAACGGCTTTCCGTACCTCGACAAGCCGGCGTTCTACTTCAAGCTGGTGGCGGGCTCGCTCGCGGCCTTCGGCGAGAATGAAGCGGCGGCCCGCTTGCCGTCGACCATCTTCGGCCTCGGGCTTCTCGTTCTCCTGTTCCTCTTCTGCCGCCGCGTGTACGGGACGCGTACGGCGGCCCTTGCGATCATCGTCGTCGGCACGACCCCGCTCTACATCGCCTTCTCGCGCATGGTCATCTTCGACATCGTGCTCGCGTTCTTCGTCACGCTCGCGATCATCGCGGCGTACGTCGCCGAGGAGCGCCCGCCGGCCGCACGCCGGCTGTGGTATGCGATCGGCGCGGGCGCCGCGGCGTGCGCCACGCTCGTCAAGGGACCGGTGGGCTTCATCGTTCCGGGTCTCGTCATCATCGTTTTCAGCCTCATCGACCGGCGGCGCGGTTCGCTCAGGAGATACTTCTCCCCCCTGAATCTTGTCGTGTTCTTCGCGATCGTCCTGCCGTGGTTCTTCGGCGTGACACGCGTGTGCCCGGACTTCCCGCGCTACGGCATCATCGAGGAGACGTTTCGGCGCTACGCGACCCCGGCATTCCACCGGGTCGCCCCCTTCTACTACTACGCGCCGGTGGTTCTCGCCTGCCTATTCCCGTGGAGCGCTCTCCTGCCGGAAGCGGCCGCCGCCTCGTGGCGCGCGCGGAAACGGCTGGCGCGGGCGGACAGGCTCTTCATTGTCTGGGCCACCGTCGTGATTCTGTTTTTCTCGACGTCGCAGTCGAAGCTGCCCGGCTACGTGCTGACAGCCGTCATGGCGGCCGGCGTGCTCATCGCGCGTGTCTGGGCGTCGGCGCTCGATGACCCCGCGGGCCGCTCGGCGCGTCTGGTGATGCGGGGCACCTTGGTCCT
>JAGVPR010000108.1 GCA_020052115.1 Candidatus Eiseniibacteriota bacterium | reverse complement strand
GAGGTTGAGCCGTAAGACCTTGACCGGATTGGGTCCTATCGTGACCCCGGACACGCTGCTCCGCTGGTACCGGAAACTCGTCGCCCGGAAGTACGACGGGAGCAAGGCCCGGAAGGTGGGGCGCCCGAGAACAGCGAGGGATATCGAGCAACTTATTGTCCGGATGGCCCAGGAGAATCCGACCTGGGGCTACACGCGGATCCGCGGCGCTTTGCGCAACCTCGACCACGAGATCGGCCGCACCACGATCAAGCGGATACTGGCGGACAAGGGAATCGAGCCGGCCTCGACTCGCCGGAAGGGGATGTCTTGGGAGACGTTCCTGAAACTTCACTGGGGGGCGATCGCGGCGGCCGACTTCTTCTCTGTAGAGGCACTGACGCACGCCGGCCTGATTCGCTTCCTCGTGTTCTTTGTCATCGACCTGAAGAGCCGGCGAGCGAAGCTGGCGGGCATCGCTCCGGAGCCGGACGGCCGGTGGATGAAGCAGATGGCGCGGAACCTGACTGACGCTGAAGATGGATTCCTCGTCGGAACTCGCTATCTGATCCACGACCGAGACCCGCTCTTCACCGCTGACTTCCGTCAGATCCTGCGGTCAGGTGGCGTGAGGACAGTGAAGCTCCCGGCACAGAGCCCGGATCTGAACGCCTACGCAGAGAGGTTCGTGCGCTCGATCCGGGAGGAGTGTCTGTCGCGAGTGATCCCGCTGGGCGAGTGTCACCTCCGCTGGATGGTCGGGGAGTACGTGAAGCACTACCATCTGGAGAGGAACCATCAGGGGCTTGGCAATGAGCTGATCGAGCCGTCGGGCGAACTTGGCCAAGGTCGGGTTGCGTGTCGGGAACGCCTCGGCGGGCTGCTCCGGTACTACTATCGGCGGGCCGCGTGACGTCGGCTGGGTTCCGGCACACTACGGGAGAAGACGTTCGAGTTTTCGGGACGGACAGGCGCGTCGACGCACCGGAATCAGCGAATCCGCCATCGCACCGCGAGCTCGCCGTGCACGTTGGTCACGTCGTTGCGGGCGACGTAGTATCGGTTCAACTCGCGACCGACCGCGATCGCGCCCGACAAGTCCACCGGCCCCAGGAAGACGGCCCCGCGCGCGCCCACGGCGAGCTCGACGTCGTTTCGGGGTGAGGTACTTTCCGCGACCGGCACCGGGCCCAAGCCGTGCGCTCCCACGGTGAGCTCGACGTCGTTTCGGCGGATCGCCTCCCCGAAGGCCCCCTGCTGCACGAGTCGCCAGTAGGTATCATTGTCGTGCACGTCGCGCCGGAGAAACCCGCCGATGCGCCCCCAGCGGGTGAACCAGTCGAGTCCGACGTACTGTCCGTCCCCCCCGGGCCCGACCGCCGCGCCCACGCCCTGCCCGTCCTGCGTGAAGCCACCCACGGCGAGCGAGTGAGTGTAAAACGTCCCTTCCGACCGCTCGAGAAACGTGGTGCTCCGTTCGAGATTCGCCACCTCCCCCTGCCAGCGCAGGATCGATCCGCCCGAGAGGACCCACGCTTTCTGGAACCCCGCGACGTAGGCCGCGCTGTGTTGCGGCTGGAGAATGAAATCGCGCCAGTCCTGCGCGTGGTCGTTGCGGCTCCACTCGACGTACGCCTCGACCCCGCTCGAGGGAAGCACCCACCGTGCGAACAGCGAGAGCAATTGATCGCGCGCATCGTTTCCGCCGGGATTGTCGGGGGTCTCCTGCGACTGTTTCGTGACCCCCTGGAACACGACCAACAGATCGTCGCCCGTCAGCCCGCCGCTCGGCCAGTCCTGGTAGTACAATCGCGCGCCGCCAAGGTAAAGACCGGGCATCGCGTCCAACTCGAGGTCGAACGCGACGGCGGTCACGTACTTCACGTCATTCGTGGCGGTCGCGTCGAAGAACTGCGATTCGCGGAGCCCGCCCCAGAACCACTGCGCCTCGACGCGGCCAATGCCGATATCGACCGGCCGACCGGTGCCGACGAACACTCGCGGGAACCCCGGCGCCTGGCTGGACAGCAAGATCGCGTTCTCGATCCCCGGTCCCCACCACGCGTTCTCCGTCGTGGCCGCGACGGCGAGGCCGCGCCAATCGAGTCGCACCGCCGACTGCCCGAGACTCCACTGGTGGTACGCGCCGTCGCCAAACCGCTGCGGACGATCGAGTGCGCGACCGTACCACGGATCGCTGAATGCGGACAGCGCGGTACTTGCGGGCGGCAGCATGGCGAACGATCGATTCTCCGACCACGCGACCTCGGGACGAAACGTCACGCTCAACGGACCGAGCCGCGCCCATCCGCCGATCCGCGCGAACAGCGCCGCACCCTTCCCCTGCCAGACGAGGCCGTCGTTGCGGTAGATCGGGTGATCGGAGTTCTCGTACGCCCGCATCTCCGGGTCGGCAATTCCAACGGTCACCGGACCGATCGCGCGCTGGGTCCCCTCTGTCATCCGGCCTGCCCAGGGATGTGTCGACGTCGGCATCACGATGCGATCGGCGAGCGTCGGCCGGATGAGCATCCCTCCCGGGTTCGCCTTCCCCAAGATCTGAAGCACCCGCACGTAATCCTCCACCGGATCCCCGACGGGGACGTTCTGCGCAAAGGCGTGGGCTCCCACACCCGACACCCCACACCCCACAATCGCGATGCCCCCCACTCGCCGGCACCATCGTGACAACTCACTCATCGTTCTCCCCAAACGCCGGCATCGTCGCGTGCCCCGCCGCGCTCACACCCTTCCCTGTGAGCACCTCCCGGACCGTGCGGGCGAGAATCCGGACGTCCAGCCCGAACCCCACGTGCTCCACGTACCACACGTTCACGCGGAATCGCTCCTCCCACGTCGTCGCGTTGGGCCCGTTCACCTGCGCCCAGCCGGTGATCCCCGACCGCACCTCGTGGCGCCGCGCCTGCGCCAGCGAATATCGCAACAAACAGTCTACAGGAGCGGCCGCGGCCCGACAATGTGAACGCCGGTCCAAGAGTGCGGCGGGGGCCGGTCGAAAAGTGCGGCACCCGCGACAGTGATATCCCTGTCCGTCCCAAAAACTCGAACGCCTTCGCCCACCTGCGGTCGACCGCGCGGGATCGCCACGAGAGACCGCTGCTCGGGATCCCGGCTTGCCTCCGTGGACCGATCGCGCGATCCTGCTGGCTCAGGTTTTCCTCTGTCCGTCCCGAAAACTCATCCTGCGACGATCGGCGGTGAAGTACTAGCTGGCGCGAGGGCGTCAGGCGGCTTCGCGCTCGTAGTGATGGTGCAGGTCGCCCGACTGCGCACTTCGGCAAGACGGCCCCGGAGGCTCTCCATAATGTAGGGGCGAGGGTCCAGCTGCCGGGCCGCATCATGCGGGTGCTTTGCCCCAGACCGGGCGCCGACCATCGATTGCCGGAAGTCTCGTCGCGCGAATGAAGTAGGCGCCGGGCTACCGAGCGCGAAAACAGAGAACGGTTCGGAAACCGTTACATTCGGGGAGCCATTTGAAAGTTGCGGACATCCCGCGGCTTTCCTGTTGACGGAGAACCCCGAGAGCGAGAGCTTTTGGGGT
>JAGVPR010000249.1 GCA_020052115.1 Candidatus Eiseniibacteriota bacterium | reverse complement strand
TCAGCCCTTCCTCGGCGGCCTGCTGGGCCTCATCTCGACGCGGCTCGCGAGGGCGCGCGCGGGCAGGCGAAGGAGATCCATGACCGTCTGCGCCACGTCTTCGCTCGTGAGGGCCCATCCGGCCTTGTCGGCGCCGCCGCGGCCGAAGCCGGTCTCGACGCTGCCGGGCATCACGTACGCGACGCGGATCCCGTCGTAGCGCACCTCCTGCATGAGCGCCTCGCTGAAGCCGTTCAGGCCGAACTTCGACGCGTTGTACGCCCCGCCGTTCGGGAACGCGTTCTTGCCTGCGAGCGACGAGATGTTGATGATGAACCCGCCGCCGCGCTTCTTCATGAGCGGGATCGCCTCGTGGCAGCAGTAGAATACACCGTCGAGGTTCGTCCCGATGACGCGCCGCCAGTCCTTCGGGCTCATGTCGGCGACCGGCTGCATGATGCCGATCCCGGCGTTGTTGATCAGCACGTCCACGCCGCCGAACCGGCGGCCCACCTCGCCGAAGAACGCACCGACCTGTGCGTCATCCTGCACGTCGCACGCGGCGCCGAAAGCTCCGCGGCCGATTTCCGACGCGGCGCGCTCGGCCCCTTCCTTCTTCGTGCTGCAAAGCGCCACGCGAGCGCCCTCGGCGGCGAGCGCATCGCAGATGGAGCGGCCGATGCCGCGAGACCCGCCGGTCACGACGGCGACCTTGTCGTCGAGAAAGCCCATGAATCGTTCCTCCTTCGATGCGGGAGAGGTCCCGTCAGCGAAACGACGGTTTCTCCGATCCGATGTCTTCGAGCACCTGCTCGTCGGCCGCCGGGAACCGGTACCGGCTGAACTCCCCCGGCGCCGCCCACGCGATCTCCGTCCCGTGGAGCGGGCGCGGCTGGCCCTGCTGGATACGGCAGAGGAAGAAGTGCAGCGCGACCGTTTTCTCGGGATACGTGTGCACCACTCGCCGCCAGAGAACTCCAACCTCCACGACGACGCCCAGCTCCTCCCGCAGCTCGCGCGCGAGGCACGCCTCGAGACTCTCATCCTCCTCGCGTTTTCCTCCCGGAAATTCCCAGAACTCCGCGAGATGCACCCCTTCCGGACGGCGCGCGATGAGATAGCGGTCCGAACGTTCGATGACGGCGGCGGTGACGTCTATGGGCTGGGGATCCATGCAGAGGAGATTACCCTCACGAAAGCCCCCTGCCAAGCGGCGGGCGGCCCCGAGTCGCGGCCCCTTGCTCACGGAGCAGGGCGGATGGTATCTTGAATCTTGTCTGTGTGTTGCATCTCGCTCAACCTCCCGCCCGGAGTCAACCCCGATGCCGTGCGGGATTCCGGCCGTCCGCGCGCCGTCGGTTCGCGGCGGCTTCATTGCTCACCGGCGTCGAAGCAAGCCATGGCTGAGAATCTCAACGATCGCAAGGAACGCGGCTCGCAGCCCGTGCGCGAGCTGGACGTCCGCGAGCTGAAGGCCCTTCTCGACAGGGGGCCCGACGGGACCGTCGTCGTTGATGTCCGCGAGACGGACGAGGTGGACCACGGGTACATCGCCGGCGCCGTCCACGTTCCAAGCGGAGATCTCGCTGCGAACGCCGAGGGCATCTTCCCCGACAAGGCGAAGCGGCTCGTGCTGTACTGCGCCGTGGGCGTCCGTTCCTCGCGTGATGCCGGGGTGTTGCAGCGAATCGGGTACGGCGATGTGCTCTCGCTGCGAGGCGGTTTCGTCGCGTGGCGCAGGGCGGGGCATCCCGTGGCGATCCCCAGCGCGGCGTCACGGGACCGCCTCGCGCGATACGACCGGCACATCCGCATTCCCGAGATCGGTCGCGAGGGCCAGCTGAAGCTCCTCGAAAGCCGCATCCTCGTGATCGGCGCTGGCGGGCTCGGTTCTCCCGCCGCGATCTACCTCGCGGCGGCAGGCGTGGGCACGCTCGGCCTCGTTGACGACGATGTCGTGGACGAGTCGAATCTCCAGCGGCAGATCCTCCACAGAACGAGCAGTGTCGGCGCTCCGAAGACCCTCTCCGCCAAGGAGACGCTCCTCGGCGTGAACCCGGACGTTCGCGTGAATGCCCATCAGGAGCGATTCGTTCCGTCGAATGCACTCCGGATGATCGGGGGCTACGACGTCGTCATTGACGGGAGCGACAACTTCGGCACGAAGTACCTCGTCAACGATGCGTGCGTGCTGGCGCGCATCCCATACGTGCACGGCTCGATCCAGCGCTTCGAAGGGCAGGTGACCGTCGTGCAGCCGGGCGCGGGGCCCTGCTACCGCTGCCTCTTCCGGGCGCCTGCGCCGGAGGAGATCGCGCCGTCTTGCGCCGAGGCGGGCGTGCTCGGCGTGCTTCCGGGCGTCATCGGCGTCCTCCAGGCCACGGAGGCGCTGAAGCTCCTGCTGGGCCTGGGCCGCCCGCTCGTCGGCCGGATCATGCAGTACGACGCGCTGGAGGCGCGCTTTCGCGAGTTCAAAGTCCTCCGGGATCCGGCCTGTCCCGTTTGCGGAGAGCACCCCGTCCTGAGAAGCATGGATGACTACGGCGCGTTCCTTGTCAGCGACGCCTGCCGTGCCCGAAACGAGACGGGGGATTGACAGGGGACCCCGCCCGCGGGCTATTCTCAACCGCTTGTGAACCCTTCGGACCTACTGAGGAGGACTGGGAATCGTCATGCGCATCGTCTCCGAGACTCTGGTGGTGGAAACGAATCAGCGCGTGGAGCTCATGGATCTGACCATTCGGGTGAAGGAGCTCGTCGCGCGCTCCGAGATCCAGGGCGGCATGGTCAACGTGTACTCCCTGCATACCACGACCGCGGTCTTCCTGAACGAGTCCCAGGAGGCTCTGCTGGAGGACATGCGCGACTGCCTCACGTCCCTCGTGGACGATTCGGGCTGGTACAAGCACAACTCGCCCCAGTTCTCGGACTGCGACCGGAGGAACGCGACGTCGCATCTTCGTTCGATGTTGCTCGGCAGCAGCACGACCCTTCCCGTCGAGAACGGCCAGCTCCTGCTGGGTCCGTTCCAGAGCGTGCTCTTCGCGGAGCTGGATGGCCCGCGCGAGAGACAGATCCGCCTTCAGGTGATGGGGGAGTAGCATGCGCGTGAAGTATGAGGACCGCTTGCGCAAGCTCGTCGGCCGGCCCGTCCGCTTCTTCTTCGCCGGAGGCACGCAGGTCACGGGCCACCTGGCCGAGTGCCGCCCCGGCGAGGGCGTGGTTGAACTGGCCTTGCTGCGCGATGCGGAAGTGCTCTCGATGGACGGCGCCGTCCTGCTCCGGTCCTCGGAGCTTCCGGTGCCGGCCGGCCGTCTCGAAAGGTACGAGGATCTTCACTAGCTTCCCTTCGGGGAAGCTCACCGGAAGGCCGCTGCCATGACCGAACCCGCCGCGCTCGACTACGCAGCGCTCCTTGCGCTCGTGGGCGGATACCGGCCCGCGCGCGCGGTCCTGACGGCCGTGGAGTTGGATCTCTTCACGGCTCTCGACGGCCGCGAGGCGGATGCGAACACGCTGGCCGGCGATCTGGGCGCGTCGGTGCGCGGCGTTGATCTCCTCCTGCATGCCCTCGCAGCGATTGGTGTGCTGTCCCAGTCAGGTGACCGCTTCCGAAACGGCGAAGCCGCCGGCCGCTATCTCTCACGAAGGAGCGGCGAATACCGGGGCGGGCTCATGCGCCACGAGGCCAACCTCTGGAGGCGGTGGAGCCGGCTCACGGACTCGGTGCGCACGGGCCGGACGGCGGAGGAGGTCCGGGACGGCGAGGAACATCGCGATTTCATCCTGGCGATGCACCACGGCAAGGCCGATTCCGCCGGAGCGATCGTCGCCGCCCTCGGACTCGACGCCGAGAGCCGCGCGCTGGACTTGGGCGGCGGACCGGGCACCCTTTCCATCGCGCTCGCCCAGGCGAAGCCCGATCTGGAGGTCGTGCTCTTCGACGCGCCGCCGGTGATCGCCCTGGCGCGCGAGGTGATCCCGCCGGACCTGCTCGATTCGCGCATCCGATGCGTCGGAGGGGATTTCTTCTCCGATGACATCGGCGAAGGCTACGACCTGGTGCTCCTCTCTTCCATCGTTCATATCTACGGCGCCGAGGAGAACGAGACCCTCATTCGGAAGATCTACGAGGCCACCGCCCCTCACGGCCGCATCGCGCTCCGGGACATGTTTCTCGAGCCCGATCGGAGCCGGCCTGCATCGGCGTCTTTGTTTTCGCTGAACATGCTCGTGAATACCGCGGGCGGCCGCTCCTATACCGAGGGCGAGGTCGCCGCTTGGCTCGCGGGGGTCGGGTTCTACAACATCCGCCGCGCGGATCTCCCCGGCGACTCCGCGTTCTTGATCGCCCGGAAGTGAATCCGGGCAAGGCGGCGGTGAGGACGCTCCCGACCCCGGCTCCGCGCCAGAAACATGGTGGCCCGCAAGCGGGTGGCCCGCTATCATCCTCACCATGACGATTTCATGGAGCGGCCGAAGATGAGCCCGACGTACCGTCAGCCACTCGCGTTCGGCGATTCCTGGCCCCCGGTCGTGAAAGGACTGCTGCTCGTAAACGTCGCCGTTTTCGCGCTTCAGCTCTTCATCGAGCGAATGGCCCGCACGCCCAGCATGGAATGGCAGTTCGCGCTCGTTCCGGCGCTCGTCACCTTGCAGGGCCGCGTTTGGCAACTCTTCACTTACCAGTTCCTGCACGCCAGCCCGATGCACCTGCTCTTCAACATGCTCGGGCTGTTCTTCTTCGGGCGCATCATGGAGTGGCACTGGGGATCGCGCCGCTTCCTCGTGATCTATCTCATCTGCGGAGTCGTCGGGGGAATTGCGACATGGCTGGCGGGGATGCGCTCGCCGGTTCCCACAGTGGGCGCTTCGGGAGCGATCCTCGGCGTGATCGTGGCGTTCGGGCTCACCTTTCCGGATGAAATCGTCTTCTTCAATCTGTTCATCCCAATGAAAGCGAAGTGGCTCGTGGCGATCTATGCGGTCCTCAATATCCTGGGCGGCGAGCGCGGCGTGAGCTACACGACGCACCTCGGCGGCATGTTCGCCGGCCTGATCGCGTGGCGCTGGGAAGAGCCGCGCGCCTCGCGTGGGCGTTTTCACCCAGCATGGAAGGACCGCGTGCGGCAGTGGTGGCAGCACCGTGACAGGCGCCGCAACGAGGTGCGCGCGAAGCGCGTTGTTCGGGATCGCGAGCAGATTGACGCGATCCTCGAGAAGATCAACCGCGAGGGGATGGAGAGTCTCACGGACAAAGAGCGCCGAATCCTCGATGAAGCGAGCCGCAAGGGCGAGTAGTTTCGACTCCTGACTTCCTCTCGATTCACGGAAGATGTCCCGCACATTAAGATGGCCCCGCCGCACCAAGCGAATCTGCACTCCCTAGTCTCCAACAAATCGTGTGTCGTTGTGATTTTGTAGTTGTCGCAATCGCGGATCGCGTGTCAATGTGCGCGACCACGAGGGCTCGGCAGCGAGCCTCGACCCCACAGTCGACTCTTCGGGCACACGTCGCGCGCACCGCCCGCGTCTCCGAACCGAACAGCGCGCGATCGGTTGTTGTTTCTTTGCCCTGCGATCGTCGGGCGCGGAGAAGGGACCAACCGTGAGGCCTCACATCGGCATCCAGTTGCGCTCCGGCGTGCCAGCGGATCCCGTGCCGCACTGGGTGGAGATCCTGCACGACAAGACTCCGGCCGCGGACTCTCTCCATCCGGCCGTAGATTCCGTGCTCTCGCGCCGTGGCGTGCCCGCTTGGATCACGCGCGAGTACCGGCCCGCTGCGTCCGATTGGTCGGCGGAAGAACTGCGCGCGGGACTCAACCGCGTCTACCGGATCATTCTCCGCCGGGACAGCGGGATTCCTCCCGGGCTCGTCGAGGAGATCGCGCTTCTCCCGATCGTGGAAGAGGCGCGGCCCGGCAGGATCGCGGTGGCGGAGTTGCCGCCCGCGCGGGCGACAGCGATGGCGGGCGGCACGGATCAGCGCTCTCGCGACGCGATCTTCCTCGCCGAAGCCCACAGGTACAGCCGTGGCGATCCCGAAATCGTCGTCGCCGTTCTCGACACGGGCGTCTGCCTCACGCACCCCGAGCTCAAGCACTGCCTCGTGAGCGGACAGGACTTCGTGGACATCATTGATGGCCACGGGGAGTTCGTCGGCGACTTCCTGGGACTCGATGAGTCCCCCGATGACGAGGTGGGGCACGGCACGCACGTGGCCGGGATCATCTGCGGGGCGGGCATCGCGATGCCGTCGGGTGTCGCGCCCCGGTGCCGCTTGATGCCCGTCAGGGTCCTCGGCGCCATGAAGCGCGGCGAGACGCGCGTCGGGGCGGGGCTCGTGGACAACATCAACGGCGGCGTGAAGTGGGCGATAGACCACGGCGCCGACCTGATCAACATGAGCCTCGGCGTTCAGCACACGGGTGGGGGACTCCCTCACCAAGAGGTCGTCGAGTACGCGAGGTTGAAGGGCGTGACGATCGTGGCCGCATCCGGCAACGACGGGCAGGAAGGGATCTACTACCCGGGCGGATTCCCGTCCGTGATCACCGTCGGCGCTGAGGACCGGGCCGGAAGCGTCGCGGCGTTCTCGACGTACGGCCGGCAGGTCTCCCTCATCGCTCCGGGAACGGACGTCTACAGCAGTTACCTGGAGAACGACTATGCGTTCTCGAGCGGAACTTCCCACGCGGCCCCCTTCGTGAGCGGGGCGGTCGCGCTGATGAAGTCATACGCGCGGTCGCGCGGGCGGCGATTGACGGATGGGCAGGTGAAGAGCGTCCTGAAGAACACGGCGGACAAGGTAGGAAGGGCTTTCAAGGACCGCAAGGCGGGGTACGGCCGGCTGAACCTGTCCGATGCCATGCGCCTTCTGGAGAACTCACTGAACTAAAGTACTGGAGACTCACATGGCGACGCAAGATCCGACGATGGAAAAGCGCACGGAACAGCGCTTGGCTGAACTGGAGAAGAAGCTCGGCCTGAACAAGAAGGACGCCGACGCGCGACGCAAGAGCTTGGACAACCCGCGGCTCGGCGCCAACGGACTCGCGGCGCCCAAGTTCCTGACCATCGCGAACCGCCTGTCCCGTCCCGACGAACTCGCCGTCGTGGCGCTGGCCGAGACCGGCAAGCGTTATCACGACGGCCGCAGGCTGGCGACCGAGCTGATCCAGCAGAACGGGCTGGGGACCGCGATGACGCGGCTCACGGCGCGTCTGAACGTCTCGGCGCTCGACGAGACATCGCGATATCTGCTTTCGGACCCGAACATCTACGGCAGTCTCGTTCGCGTGCTGCTCGAGCCGAAGCTCGGCGACAAGGCGAAGCTCGAGAAGTTCGTCACGGATCCCGTCGGGTTCATGGCCTCCCTTCGCGAGAAGTTCGAGGAAGACGACGGGCCTCTCCACCGGTTCGTCCGGACCCTCGCCGCGGGCGCGCTCGAGCTGAGCGGCGCGACGCTGGACGAGAAGACGATGACCGGCAGCCGGCTCATCGCCGAGCTCCGCGCCCACCCCGCGCCCCTCAGCACGGGCCGGGTGGAGCCCGCGATCGCGGCGATCCACGAAGCGATGCTGAAGGAGGGGAACTTCCCGGCGCTGGTCGAAGCGTACGTCGCAACGCGCGAGGTGGACGAGCACCGCTTCACGCCCGAGGTCAAGGCGGCGATGGTGCGGCATCTGATCGCCCGGGGGATCGCCATTGATCTCACGAAGGCGGACCAGGAGCTGAAGTTCCTCGATGGCGGGTACGACGAGTACTTCGCCCAGGCTTACGAGCAGGCCGTCACGGCCGTCGCGGGCGAGGACGATCCCATTGACGCCGCGATGACGAAGGGCGCCACGGTCACTCCGTGGGACTTCACGGTGGACACGTTCGAGACGATCGAAGAGCAGGGCGTGGTCAAGGACAACATCCTCGCCGCCGGCGCGCTCGACTACGTCTTCGAGCTGGGGGAGCGGATGGGCATCTTCCGCCTCGTGGACGCGTTGACGCTGAACTGGGCGGCCGGGGCGATTGACGTCGTGGATGGTCCGTGCGCGGCGAAGCTCTACCGGTACTGGAAGCTGCGCGACCAGAGGTCCGATCCGGCCGAGCGCGGGCTCGTCTACCGGCGCGTGCTCGACAAGGGCGAGGCCGATGTCCTCGAGCGCATGGTCGTGAACGAGCCGTACCCGACGCTGTGGGGCCTGCTCATGGAGAAGGTCGCCGAGTACATCCACAAGGTGGAGGACGCGAAGGCGGAGACGGGCGACACGCTGCTCGTCTCGCGCACGCCGATCTACCAGGCCGTGCGAAATCTCCAGTACAACCTCACGGAGTTCTGCACCGGCATGGCCCACATGCAGATCCGGGAGATGTACTCGCAGCTGCGTGAGGCGCTCGACATCCTGGGCGACCCCGAGATCATCGACCACTTCGCCGGCGGGCGGCGCAAGAGCCTCTGGACGGCGATCGAGCGCCTCTCGAAGAGCGAGTTCGGCGAAGCGCCGAACATCAGCGCCATCCGCACGGCGGCCGTCGAGGGCAACGCCGTGTTCCGCTTCATCGCGAACTTCCAGCAGGGCGCGGTCGCCGAGGACGAGTTCCAGAGGTTCATCGAGGCGTCCGAGGCCTGGATCATCGCCAAGGGCTCGGATGAGACCGAGCTCGTGCCGATCGGAGCCGGCGAGGAAGAGGACGAGGATCTCCAGGAATTCGGCGACGACGACTTTTGATCGCTGGGTCAACCCAAGCCCTCACGAGAAAGGAGCGACAACATGACGACGACCCAGACGGTCAAGAGCCTGGCGCTCGCGAACACCCGAGATCTCCTGTCGGGCGTCGCGGGGTTCGCGACGATGACTCCGACCGACCAGAGGTCCCTCTTCCGGCAGGTGTACAACGCCCAGTGCGCGGAACTCGATCAGATGGGTGGCCGCGGGAGATCCGCCATTGCCTCGAACGGGGAATCAACGGCGCGCGCGCTCGCCGATCCGCGGAAGGCGAGCGACATGATTGACGACAAGCGCCACCTGAACAAGCGCATCGAACAGGCCGGCCAGCTTGCCGGTGAGTTCATTGATGAGATTGATTTCCCGAAATTCGTACGCGATTTGGTGAAGGGCGTCTTCGACGCAAACCTCGAAGTGACCGTCAAGCAGATGGAAGCCTTCCAGGCTCTCCTGAAGACCGCCACCCGCGAGCTCACCTCCTTCATCAACAAGATTGATGACACGGCGACCTTCGGATACCTGGTCGAGAGCCAGCCCGACATGTTCAGCATGGATTTCCCGGACGACGGCGAGACCGACCGTGCCGGCAACCCGAAGCCCGTGCTGACCGACAAGGGAGGGGCCAAGCTCGACCTCGGCGACAACGAGGTGAAGGCCCGGATCATGGAGGCGAAGATCGCCATGGCGAAGGAGCAGCGCGCCCTCCTGCGCGAGGTGATCCTCATGGGGGTTACGCGCCTCGTCGTCGAGAAGGGCGTCATCAAGGCATCGTGCCTCTTCGACATCAAGGCGAGCGAGAAGGTAGACAAGGCCGACAAGGCCGCGCTCCAGAGCGCGGTTTCCGACAGCACGTCCATCACTGCGAGCGGGGGCTTGATCGGCTCGATCTTCGGCGGGCCGACGGCCGGACACACGCGGAGCAGTCAGAAGTCGAAGATCAGCGTATCGAGCGCCAAGAGCCAGGCGACGACCGACCTGGCCGCCAAGGTCGCGGGAAGCGTCGAGATCCAGTTCAAGACCGACTACTTCAAGCTCGACAACTTCGCGACGATGTACGGCCCGGTCACGGGCGGGCCGCCGCCCGCCGTCCCCGGGCAGGCCGCGCCGGTCGCTCCGGCCAGGCCGTGATCGTCGGAGGGCGACGACGTGGCCCTGGCGATCATCCAGTTCGATTCGTCCGCGGGAGACGGGGCGCGCTTGCGGATCGATATCGGAAAGAACAGGTACTACTCGTATGCGATCGGTGGAGAGGAGACCACGCCTCAGAGCGGTCTGGAGACGCTCCTCGACCCGCCGTTCACTTCCCCGGTCCTCGGGCCGCTCGCCGAGGAGGCGATGGGGCGGACGCTCCTCGTGGTGCCCGGTGAGCGATTCGACCGCGAGCACCGCCGGATTCAACTGGCCAGCTACCGGACGCGGGATCGCGTCGGCCCGGCGGTCTCCCGGATCATCACGGTTCCGGCCGCCGGCGCCGGGCTCGACGCCCTGCCGCCGCCGGCCTACTTCGCGGAGACGCGCAGTTCCGTCTTCAGCACAGGTGAGACGATGACGACGACACGAACCAGAGTCGAAAACGTCCCGTACAGCTATCAGCGGGCGCAGACTTACAGCTCCGCGATGTTCCTTCAAATCCTGACATCGCTCCTTCCCGCGGTGATGCCGGTGCTCGGCAGCCTGCTGGGCGGCGCGGCGAAACCGTCCGGGAACGGATCGAGCGGGAAGGACGGCGTTCTGCCGGCCAACCTGCTCGCGAAGCTCGGCGATCCCGAGACGGTCAGACTCCTCACCGAGCTGATGAAGCAGATCTCGGGCGCGAAGTCCACGTCGAAGGGGATCGTCTACCACGATCCCGAAGCCCACTTCGCCGCGACCCAGTCCCTCTCGCGTTACCGCGAGCAGTTCAGCGAGGCCAAGATTGCGCCGGCGCTGCTCGCCGCGCTTCCTGCGCTCATGCCCCTGCTCGAGAAGGCGCTCAATCCCGACACGATCAAGGCGATCATGGAGAACGTGGATCCCACCAAGCTCATCGGGGCCGTCACCGAGTCCATCGGCACCCTCGGGAAGCTCGGAATGGAGAACCAGAAGCAGCTCCAGGATCATCTGGAGCGCCTGAACCCGGGTGTCAAGAACGCCGAGCTCTACAAGCTGCTCGAAGGGCTGAGCACCGGCGAGGCGCGCATCGGCTCACGTCTCGACTACAAGCGTGTGAATGGTGTGACTCTTCGTCTGCTCCGTCTCACCGACGGCCCCGCGCCCACCCTGTACGGTCGCTCGCGGCTCGCCTACATGTACGGACAGGATCTCGCCTTCCCGCTCGAACTCGAGACGCCCAAGCCGATCCGCGAAGCCGTGCTGGAGGTCTCGCTCAAGGAGGCGGACACGCTGAGGGTGCTCTACGAGAAGGTGCAGCCTGTCGGCGGCCTCTCCGGCGGCGCGATCGAGCCGGCGCCCCGGATCCCCTGGAGCGCGCTTTCGAAGACGCGCGCGGGCGAGGACTACCTGCTCACCTTCGTTCTTTGCTGGAAGCCGAAGGGCGGCTCGGGGAAGCGGGGAACCTCGACGTCTCAGCTCATCACGCTCGTGAGCGAGTACGCGTTCGACCGCGTGGAGGACTCTTCGCCCGATCTCGTCTCGCTCGCCAATCCGACGTCGTACGGAGACTACTGGCACAAGGTCTGGGACCGCACCTTCGAGGGGCGCGGGATGACGCGCGTGCGCTTCTCCTGCGACTACTGCTACGTGCTCGACGGGGATCGGACGAGCAACGGGCGAATGGAGTCGAAGTCCAAGCTCGCCGAGAGCGCGGAATCGCGCCGTGAGGAAGGAAAGCTGAAGAGCGGGATGGTCCTGAGCCCCGATGTGCTCAACAAGCTGATCTCCTCGATCTCGGACGGGACGCCGCTCACCGAGGGGCAACTCGAAGCCTTGCGTTCCCCGGACTTCGTGGACCGCTTCAACCAGGCGGCCAAGACCCAGGTTGATTTCAAGGGTCGGGGCGGCGACAGCGTCGCCCTCTGGGTCTATCCCGAGATGAAGATGCAGAACGTCGTTCTCAAGAGGGTCTCCTCCGTCGGCGAGCACGGCGACGTGCAAGCCTTCGAGGAGGAGACGGTGGTATTCCCGATGCCGGCGCTGGCCCACTTCGTGGGCGCCAGCTCCGCGGAATGAGGCCGGCCATGAATGCGAACAACGGTTGGAACGGGTCCTCCCGGGCGCTCGAAGAGGAGCAGGTCGAGCTGGACGGGCTGCGCGTGGTCTTCGATCAGAAGGTCGGTTTGTTCGCGGCCAACATGCAGAAGAAGATCGCTCCCAAGAAGACCGGCTCCGGGGTAGGCGCCCCGGCGCGGCGCCGGCAAGCGGAAGCCTGGTCGTATGGAAGACGATGATCCTCGTCCGCTCGGCGGACTCCTCGAATCCCTCGCCGGCTTTCTCGACGAGGCCGCAGAGGTTCAGGATGGCGGGCACGCCGTGGTCGAGCAGATGAAGGTGGAGCTTCCCATCGAGCTCTACATCCGGAGCGATGAGGACGGGCCGGGAGGCGAGCGCGTCGCCGCGGTGGACGGTTACACGGCGTCGCGCACGGGAACGACGATCACGCCGGTATTGCACCGGCTCACGCTGCGAGTGGAGGTGGACGGTGCCGGCGAATTCGAACCGGGCGTGGAACCTTGAGTCGTTCCTCGACTCGCTGATCGTGGAACTGGACAAGGCTCAAGACACCCTCTCGTACAAAGGCATCACGCGAAAGCTGACCTACACGGTGAAGGACGTCGGGCTGGACCTGCAGATCTTCCCGCAATTCGACGGAAGGACGGTCCGGTTCGTGACGGCTCAGCCGGGTGACGCGGGTTCGTCGAAGATCTCGATCCAGCTCGGGTCCATTTCGGATCGGCAGATCCGCGAGACGACGAAGGAGCCTCCGAGCCGCGACGACATCACGATCGAGGACATCGAAGGACTCGACAGCGAGGTCAAGGACTCCCTGCGGAAGGTGGGGATCACGTCGGCGGACGATCTCGAGCGCGTCGAGAAGAAGAACGTGAGCGTGGAGGGCGCCGTGAAACGGAAGATCGAACCGGGCGATGCCGAGAGCGGCTCCGCCGGAGCGCCGCGCGGCGTGGATTACGCCAACCTCGCGAAGCTCATCAACCAGGCGAAGAGGAAGCGCCAGTTCGCGCCTCGCGTCGCGAGCGTCGGGCTCGCGGAGGGACCGGAAGGTCCCGTGCTGATGCTGAGCGGGGAGAATCTCGTCATCGGAAAGGACAACCCCCGCGGCGGGACGTCGAGTTTGTCCCGGGGGATGGCGGCGGACAGCGAATTCCCCGTCGCCGTGCTCGACGGCGAGCGGATCCCGGTGCTCAGCGCGGGCGAGCGTCTCCTTCGTCTCGCCCTGCCCAAGCAGAAACTCCGAAGCGGCCCCGTGACTCTCAGCGTGGCCTTGGATCCTTATGCGGTCATCACCGTGGAGATCAAGCCGTGAACCGACACTCGTCCAAGCGAAAGACGTCATTGCTCGAGTTGGACCGGAGAATGGCGGAGTTTGCGGGGAGGGGCGCGGCGCCAGAGCCCGCCCGGCCCCGCACATCCCAGATGTCGTCACGCGCGCGCGACCTGCGAGACGAGATGGACGTTTTGAGGGGGCGCCCGCGGGACGCGAAGCGCCGCGGGCTCGCGGCCCTCGAGCGGTGCAAGCCCGAGTCCGCGAACGGCGGCTCGGTCACGCGGACGATGTCCTACGATCGGGGATCGCCGATCAACTTCACGAGTTCCCTGGCCCAGCGCGTCTCCGGGGCGATGCAGGCGTTCCGGCCCCCGGTTCAGCCGATCTGGGCTCTGGGCGATTCCGATGACGACGCCGGCAGTTTCTCCGTCGAGGTCTTCGAGCAGGAAGCCGCGCCGCGCGAGCGCGCGGCTCCTCCCGCCGAATCGCACTTGCCGTCTGCGGCGCCGCAGAGCG
>JAGVPR010000125.1 GCA_020052115.1 Candidatus Eiseniibacteriota bacterium | reverse complement strand
TTCGAGGCGGAGGTCAAGGCCCGCAGGAACGAGATCCTCGCCAAAATCATCGGCCCCGTCTGACCGTTCACGTCACCACGGGCGTGACCGAACGGTTACGAATGGAGTTTTCGGGACGGACAGAAGGTCACCGCGTCCGACGGCAGGGCCGCGACCAGAAACCCGGGCGCGGCCCTGTCGTCGGCTGGAGCGCCGAGCTTATCGAAACACCACGACGCGGCTCGAAGTTACTTGTCCGCCGGAGTCATATCTCACCCAGAACACTCCCGAACCTACAAGACCTCCGTCGTCGCGGGTGCCGTTCCACACGGCGTGGTAGAGTCCCGGGCTCCGAGGATCGTCCACGAGTGTCGTAACGAGAGCACCGCGGACGTCGAACATCCGCAGCCGAACCGGACCCGGTCGAACCACCGAATAGGCGAACCTGGTCTCGCGTGCAAAGGGGTTGGGGTGCACGGTAAGCAGAGGAACGGCTGGCGAGTTCTTCGGGTCGGTCGCAACGTCCACCACGTCCTGGGTGACGGCCAGACGGACATTGTCGAACCATGGAGTCGTGTTGCCACGGCCGGCCGCGCAGGCATAGCACATGTCGATGACTTCGAGGCTCACGTAGCAGTACTGAACATCGACCGAAAACGATGAGAAGTCCGCCAGGACCACCTCATCGCCGCAGGTGGGAGGGGCGAACGACCTTCGATGAAGAAAGATATTCGTCGGGACATCCTGCTCGATCAGCTGCCCGGTGGTAGGACAAGCATAGGGGTAGATGCGGAGGCGGGGCACCAGATAGATGGCATCACCCGCTGGCAAGTCGGCATAGAAGTCGGCCACAAGGAGTTTTGTGGCGCAGCTCAACGCTCCTGCCGCCGCCAGGTCGATGCGCGGCGACGTCGCGATCTCGTCTTGGCGGCGAGGATGAAGGGGGGCACCGGGCCCCGCATTCTTGTCGAACAGGGTGACGACGTTCCCCTGCAGCACCGTCCCTGAACACGGAACGGCCGGCTCGGGCAGCTCCGCGAGCGGGGTCACATCCATCACGCTTCCAATCGGCGTCTTCTGGAAGAAACCCCATCCTTCGGGGCCGGACTCGAACGTGTCCTGGTCGTTGTTCCCGGTCGTGCCGAGGTCTTCGTAGAGGAAGTTGTAACAACAGAAGCCCGAGTAACGCGTATTCCGCGTCCAGTCTTCGTCAGACGTGCCCGAGTCGCTTTGAAAGTGGAAGACCACCGTGATGGCCGCCGTACCCTGGGGCACCTGCGAACTGCTCACCGTGAGCGTCTTCGTTCGCTTGCTGCTGGGGCTGCCGGCAATGTTCGTGTGGATCACGCGAGGAGAGGCTTCTCGCGCGCCGTCGAACTCGAGGTACAGGTACGCATAGTCCCAGAGCGGCTCGAGATCCGAAAAGTACCGGTACGTGACACGCACATCTCCGGTCCCTCCGTACGCGAAGCTCTTCCGGGCTTCATGATCCCAGTTGTTTCCGTAGCCCTGCCCGTCTCCCCAGCACAGTTCGTTCGCTTCTGGCTCGAACTTCCCGCACCAAATTGCCCCGTTGTCCGTGCTGCCGGGGAACAGATCCGTGCCGGGTGTGCCGTAGAGGTCGTACTTCGCCTGGTCCACCCAGCGGAAGTCTGCTCCATCCGGGTTCCCGGCCGGCACCGTGGGGAGCGGAATGGCAGACAGGTCGCGACTGGTCCAGCCTTCGCGGTTCCCGTCAACGCCCGAATCGAACGTCCAAGCATTCGAGCGGCTGAGGCTGACGTTCGCGACCCAGCGCGATTCAGCGATCTCCCAATGTGTCCCGCCGAACCACAAGGTGTCGGAGGTGGTGACTCGCAGGGCGGGCGAACACGCCCCAAGGAAAGAACCCTGGTCGGCAACGCGGTCGGAGGCCTCGATGCGTGTAGCAATCGCGAGAGCGAAGAGAATGGCGGCCGGTGCCCATGAACGAGTCTTCTTCATCATCGCGGTTATCCTCCAACTCTGAGCGATAAGGGCCGGCGAGCATGCAACGCAATCACCGGACAATTACTGCCCTCTTCATAATCGTCGCCTTATCGTCTCCCACCACTACGAAGTACACGCCGGCAGCAAGGCGATTGCGGAACGTCATCTCGGCAGATCGCATAGTCGGCTCGATGCGCCGTGAAGCGACCAGCCTGCCTTCGACGTCGAACACCCGCGCAAACTGCGAAGCCCGCGTGAGATGCTGGGCGCGACAAGCGATGGTGATTTGGTCCCGGCCTGCATTGATAGACCAGTCAACTCCCACGGCAGGTCCAAGGCCGGCGCTTGCTTCGCGATCACCCGCCCCACGCGACTCCAGCGAATCGGCGGGGACGAATCGGGAGCCTCTCAAGTGAAAGATGCCGGTCGTATTCCCATCCATATCCACTTCGTAGAGAACATGAGTGACGTTGCCCGCGACAGCCACGGATGGCATGTCCGAGTAGATATCAGCACCTGTGAGCGTATCCACAGCATGCCAAGACGATCCGCTGAACTGCGTGTAGAAGATCTGGCTGGTCGATTGCTGGATGATGTCCCACCAAGTCACATGGACGCGACCAGAGGCAGCGGCAATCGCGGGATTCGTTGCACGGGCGGCACCGTCACTGATGACAACCTCATCCTCCCAGCCCGAGTTCCAGCGTCTGTAATGGACCTGGCCATCGCTCTCATCGCCCCAAACGACGTGGACGAGGCTGTCGGCGGCGACACTCGGATTACCGGATTCAAGGGAATCTGGAGGTGTCAGGGATGTCTCAGTCTGCCAGCCGCCTGACGGAGTCCATTTCCTGTAGTAGACTTCGTCAAATCCGCTTCGCCAATCTTGCCAAACGCAGTGAACGTTGCCCAGTTTGTCAGCTGCAATCGAGGGGTATTCCGACACGGCATCATCGTCAGGGGAGAGAAGCGAGTCAGTGCTCCAGGAGCTGCCGTTCCAGTATTTCCAGAATACTTCCTCAACTCCAGGTCTGCTGTCCCGCCAGACGATGTGAACGTTGTCTGCCGTATCGACGGCGAGGCTGACAAGATCCGCCGTGCCAGTGCTGGTTGTAAGCATGGTCTCGTGGGTAGAATCGGGCTGGCAGTTGCTTGCGTTGCAGTTCTCATAGTAGATCTCCAAAGCGCCCTCCCTGCCGTCTTGCCACGCGATGTGCAAGTAGCCTTCGGAATCGAGGCCAATTGAAGCGTATGCGGAAGGGTAGCAGTCGAGACCAGTGAAATGCTTTTCGGCGTCCCATGACGAGCCATTCCAGCGTCGGTAGTAGATCTCTCCGCTCCCGGGTATGTCGCCCGAGCAGTCTCTGGCACTAGTCCACACGGCGTGGATCTTGCTGAATCCCTCGGCAACGGCAGGCCGTGACGAATTGTAGACGAGCGAGGCTTCGTCGGAGCTGATCTGACCGGGGGGTTGCTGCCACCGGAGTGCCCAAGCCAGAGCTGAGGTCGCAAGCAGGCCACCGGTGCTCAGCGTTATGCAGACGCTCGTTTTCATTCGTCCCTCCTCATGTCAGGATGCTCCCAGCGACACGCGGCAGAGCGACGGGAGCAGACACCAGCTACGGGTCCGCTCTTGAGCGAAAATGAGCACAGAGAGGTTACCGCGATCAGAATTCTGGGTCAAGCAGGAATGTGACTTGACCTTGAAGAATGAGGCAGCCAATCGAGCGCCAAGAGTTGGACACGTCGGTCTGGCGGGTGCGACTGGAGCAGCAACTGTCCGTCCGGAAGATCGAAATTGCCTCGGTCAGACGTGAGTCGAGCCGGCGGCGCCCGGCGGCGAGAGCACTGCCGGACGGTCACACGGGGGCGCGGCCAAGGTCGAGGGATGCCGGCGCCTCGGCTCCTGGATTCCGGAGTGCGGATCGGGCGTACTTCGGCTGCAAGGGTGGGGCGACGGAGCGAGGCCGCGACTGCGTCAGGCCGCGACGCGTTCGGAGTGGTGGTGCAGGTCGCCGAGATCCTCATGCTCGACCATGTGGTTGCGATCACCCCATGAGTGGTGGGTGGCTAGAAGTGTACGGTCAGAACAGATAAGGGTTCGTAGACTGTCCGTTCCGGCAAGCCGACCGCGAGAGCCCCGTAGATGTCCCCCATGAGGGGCTCTCGACCCTCTCCAGGCCCACCGCGAACCTCGCGTTTGATTTGAGGCACCGGTGTGCCCCGCCATACTGGAAATGCAGCCCTTCGATCAGAAGATCGAGGGGCTTTCTGCATGTGGGCTCCAGGGTCAAGCCGCGACCAGGCCTCCCTCCACCTCGCCAAGGGTGTATCATTGCAGTGCCTGTTCGATGGTCCCTCCATGCGTGAAGTCCCGAAGGGAGGGTGGCCGTGACTCGGATATTTGCGCGGTTCTGCCCGGTCTTTCTGCTTCTGCTCGCGGTTCCTTCAAGCGCCGCCGCCGGCGGCTCCTGGTCCGATCGCTTCTATTTGAACGGCCCGGACGGCGAAGTCTCGGCTCTGCTCGTTCATGACGGCGCGCTCTACGCCGGCGGCGAGTTCTCGAGCATCGGCCCCACGTTCTCGCGGGGCATCGCGCGGTTCGACGGATCCGAATGGTCCGCACTCGGCGGTGGGATTGATGGGAACGTGCGCGCCCTCGTCGAATACGGCGCCGACCTGATCGCTGCCGGCTCCTTCCAGGGGGCCGGAGACGCGACGGCCCGCAACATCGCGCGATGGGACGGCGCCTCATGGCATCCGCTCGGTGATGGGGTGACCCCTTCGGTCCGTGCCGTCGCCACGTTCAACGGCGATTTGGTCGCCGGGACCGCCGGATACTACGAAGGGGACGCCGCCCGCGTGATGCGCTGGGACGGCACGGAGTGGACACAGATGGGCGACGTGTTCGTCTGGGGAGACATCGTCAGCCTGGCCGTCTATCGCGGCGAGCTGTTCGCGGCATGTTTCGGGGTGCTCACGGTTGATAGTCGCGATCGTTACGCGTTCGTCTGGCGATGGGAGGGCTCTGCGTGGGCGCCCTTGACGACGTGCCATCCCATTCCCCAGTTCGAGTACGGTCCGGACATCACGATGCTCCAGGTCGTGGGCGACCGGATGTACGCGGGCGGCACCAATCTATGTCTCGATGACCTGCACGGCGACCCGCTCGGAGCACTGTGCTTCTGGGACGGGACCGGCTGGAACGATCTCCCGGGCGGATGGAGTAACGACTGGACCTTCGGGTCGCAGCGGCCCGAGGCGATTCTCCCGTACGGCGATGGCGTCATCGTTGCCGGCTGTTTCTGGGGACCGGGGGGCAACCGCTCTCACTCGATCGCTCTCTATGACGGATCGGCGTGGGTGCCGATGCCGGCCGGCGGGCTCGACAACGACCCGATCACCCTCGCCGACCCTCCGCGAGCCAACGCGATGGCGGAGTATCAGGGACACGTCTACGTCGCGGGGCATTTCGGTCGCGCCGGAGCCGTGTTGGCGAGGTCTATCGCCCGCTGGGACGGATCCGCATGGGGTGAGGTCGCCACCGGCGGGCAGGGCATCGACGGCGGCGTCAGGGCACTGGCCTACTGGGACGGCCGGCTGGTCGCGGGAGGTTTGTTCATTCGCGCCGGCGGACGGGTGATGAACAACGTGGCCGTCCTCGAGCGGGGACGCTGGGAACCCTTGGCGTCCGGCCTGAACGGCTACGTCTCTGCGCTCACGACCTACGGCGACGGGATCGTTGCCGCTGGTGTGTTCACGGAGGCGGGCGGATTGCCGGCGAGCGGGATCGCGTCCTGGGATGGATCAGCGTGGCGGGCGCTTGGACCGGGCCTGCAAGATGGCTTCGTGGCCGCGCTCACCGTCTACAATGGGGCCCTCATCGCCGGCGGGCGTTTCGAGCGAGCGGGAGAGATGCGAGCCCGATTCGTGGCGCGCTGGGACGGCACGAGCTGGGAGCCGATGGGGAGCGACCTCGACGGTACGGTGCTCGCGCTCGAGGTCCACGACGGGATCCTCTACGCCGCGGGCGATTTCACGTCCCACGTGACCGAGTGGGATGGAGCCCACTGGTGGGGGGTTGCCAGGGACTTCGGCCGTCGAATGTCGGAATTGCGGAGCACTCCGGAGGGGCTATACGCAGGCGACTTTCTCGACCTCTGGCGATGGGAAGGCGAGAATTGGTCACAGATCGAGGTCCCCGAGGGAACGATCGGCTGCCTCGGCATGCATAAAGGCAATCTCATCTGCGGCGGCAGCTTCCGCATGCCGGGCTATCCGAGCCAGAGGGGGCTCATTCGCTTCAAGGATGGCGCCTGGACTCCGATCCAAGGCAGCCCTCGGAACGGCGTCTCCAGCATCGCGACGAACGAGCTAGACCTCGCCGTGGGCGGGAGCTTCACGTCCACGGGGGACGTTTCCGCATGGGGCGTGGCGCTCTGGGAGGAGGTCGAATCCCCGATGGCGCCACGGCGCTTCACCGCATTCCGGTCGGGAGCGTCCGTCGGGGTCGTCTGCGAGATGATGGACGGCGCAGAGTCGCTTTCGTACCTTCTCTATCGTGAGGATCCTGGATACGAGAGGGCGTTGCTGACGGCCACGCCCCTCAGCGGCCGGCGCGACTATGCGTTCAGCGACTCCACTGCGCGGCTCGGCGCGGCCGATTACTGGATGGAACAGGTCTCGTACACCGGCGATCACATGGCCTGGTTCGGCCCTGCGCATCTGCCTTCCACCAGCGAGCTATGGCCGCTTCGCGATGTTCGGGCCGTCCCGAACCCGGCATGGGGGCCCGTGTCATTCTCTTTCAACCTCCCGGCCCCCTTTCGGGCGCGAATCGAGGTCTTTGATCCATCGGGAAGAACCGTCGCCACGTTGCGGAGCGGGTTCATCGGTCCTGGTCCTTGCACGGTCGAATGGGACGGGCGAGGCGCCGGAGGCCGCCGGCTCGCGGCGGGCGTGTACTGGATGCGTCTCCAGGCCGGCCGGGAATTGCGAACTGCGAGATTCGTGCGGGTTCGGTAGGCGAGACCGAACTGCGTTGGTCCGTGCGGTTGGCGCGAGACCCTCGATCTTCGCGCTCCAAGATCGCTGTTCATGTGCATGACAGGCGGAGCGTGACGCCCTTGTCGTGGACGCCTCACTAGGGCGTCGTGCTGATCTCGAGGGCGTCTATCCCCACCCAACTCGCGAGCGGATCGCCCGCGTTCGAGAAGATCTCGAAGCGGAACGTGACCCTCTGTCCGGCGTACTGGCTGATGCTGATCGAACCCCGGGTCCATCCGTCCGTGTTGTGCGTGTTGCAGAGCCGATCGTTCCTCTCGACGGCCACGCCGTTCACATAGAAACCGAAGTCGTCATACCATGGGATGTCGCAGATCTCCTCGGAGTAGATCCAAACGGCGAGTTTGAGGTAAAGCGGCGTCGTGCCGGGCAGGGTCAGCACCTGCTCCATGCTCGCCGAGTGTCGGTTGTCATCGGACGGCCCGAAGATCGCGACGTACTGCCCCGAGTAGGCCGAGATGCCGAAGGACGACGCGAGAAGGATGAGCGCCGAGGGCTCCTGAGTCCACCCGACCCCGGGCCCCTGCTCGAAGTCCCCGTTGACGAGACCGACCTGAGCGGGCGGCACCTCGTCGAAGGCCGCCGACACGGTCTTGTCCTCGGTCATGACGATCGTGACGGCATCGTCAGTTCCCGATGCATCGCCGCCCCATCCGACGAAGTTAGAGTTCTCGGCAGCAGCCGCCGTCAGGGAGACTGAATCACCGTTGGCGAATGCCGCAGAGCAGTCGGAGCCGCAGTCGATGCCGGCCGGACTCGAGGTCACGCGGCCGGACCCGACGCCGAGCTTGGTTACCAGAAGCGTGTGCTGCGTGGTCTGTGGTTTGCTTCCGGAATCACCGTCGCCGCCGCAGCCGGCCAGAACGATGCAGAGAAGTGGGATAAACAGTCGCATGTGCACCTCCCGCGATTGCCGACGCACATTTGGGCGGGCTGGCAGAATGACGGAATCACGATACTGCGGCGCCGGGGCCTTGTCCAGGCCGCGGCGCCGACACGGCTGGGTGGCCGTGGGCGTCCGGCCACGCTCGTGTTGACCTGCGAGCTGAGCCGCCGATCCGACAGAGTAGCCGATCAGTGCGTCACGACGAGTTTCGTTATCCTCACCTGGGCGCCCGCCTCGATACGAGCCAAGTACGCGCCTGACGATACCCGCCGCCCTCCTGCGTCGTGCCCATCCCAGACCGCCGCATGGGCGCCTGCCTCGCGCCATTCGTCAACGAGCGTCACGACGGTGCGGCCCTGAATGTCATGGATCCTGAGGCGAACCGACGACGGTGCCGGAAGGGAGTACGCGAGAGTGGTGACGGATCCGAAGGGGTTCGGCCGAGCAGCCGAAAGCGTGAGCACGGCGGGGGGAGAGTCGCTTGCCGGTGGCAGCAAAACGGGCCCGAGCCACTCCTCCGAGCCGTCACGTGCGACGGCCAGGAGCCAGTAGTTGGTGGCTCCGGCAGACGGCGCAGCGTCCACGAACTCGAATTCGGCGGCGCCAGAGATGGCAAGCGCGCTGATTCGCCTGCGCTCGCTTCCGACATCCGCGCGATAGACGTAGAACCCGACGAACTGCGAAGCATCCGCGACCCCCCAGCGCACGCTCGCCGTGCCCCCCGGGCGGCGCTCCGCTGAGAAGTGCGCGAGTGCGATTGCCACGATGGAGCCATCCCATCGGGCGATGTGGGAGGAGGGCTTGTCGCCGGCGATTGAAAAGCCGCCCCCGACGAAGAGCCGATCACTCCCGAGAGGGGCGAGGCACATCACCGATCCGTTCGTGCCCGATCCGAGGCCTCTCCATTGGTGCCCGTTCCACCCTGCAACGTTGTTCGCAGGAGACCCATCAGCTTCTGCGAACACCCCTCCGGCGATGAGTCGGTCCTGGTAGATCGTCAGTGCCCGGACAGCTGCGTCCTGGGCGCGCGAGACCCCCGATCCCACGGCTGACCAGCTGCCGCCGCTCCAGCTTGCGATGCCGTGGGCGGTCACAGCACCCGCCCGCGCGAAAGCGCCTCCGACGATGAGGCGGCCGTGATAGATCGTGAGAGCCAAGGCTTCTCGATCGAGCCCCGCTCCGAGAGGCCTCCAGGAAGTGCCGTCCCATGCGGCGATGAAGCTCGCAGGAACCCCACCCGCATGCGTAAAGTAGCCGGCTGCGACCAGACTGCCGTCGAAGGGTGTCATGGCGAGCACCCAAGAGTCGGCGCCGGTTCCAAGCGGCTGCCACGCGGTGCCATCCCAGCGCATGATGTAGTGAGAAGGCGGTGGGTCCTCGATGGACGATCCGGCTCCGGCGATCAGATCTCCGTTGTACTCGGCCAGAGCGTAGATCGGTCCCTGGTCCCACTCGCCGATGGCGTGCCAGGCCGTTCCATCCCATCGAGCGATGTTTGTGGCCGCTGTTCTTCCTGCGACGGTAAACTTCCCGGCGGCCACGAGTTCGCCATCGTAGACGGCGAGCGCATTGACCTCTCCGTTGACGCCGCCGCCCAGCTCGTCCCAATCGAGCCCGTTCCATCGTGCCAGTGCGCTCACGTCCAAGTCCCCGGCTTGCCAGAAGTAGCCGCCCGCGACCATTGCGCCCTCGAATTCGGCGAGCACTCGCACGTCGTGGTTGATGCCCGCTCCACTGAAGCGATCCCAGGAGGCGCCGTCCCAGGCTGCGAGGTGACAAGAGATCTGCGGTGTGAGAAAGAGCAGCCCCCCCGCGAGCAGCTTGCCGTCATAGCTGGTGAGCGCAACCGCCCCAGCACCCACGCCACTTCCGAGTGCCGTCCAGGACTGGCCGTCCCATCGAGCGATTCCGCTGACCTCAATGCCTCCCGCTTCGCCAAAAGACCCGGAGGCGATGAGAGCTCCTTCGAAGGTGGTGAGGGCGTCGACAACGCTGCCGACGCCCGATGCCAGGGGGCTCCACGCGGTCCCGTTCCACCGGGCGATGTAGCGTGTAGAAGCGCCGCCCATCTCCTCGAAGTTGCCCCCGACGATGAGTTCATCGTCGTAGACGCAGAGTGCTCTCACAGTGACCCTCAGCGACTCGCTGTGAAAGTCGGCCCCCAGGTCGGTCCAGTTCGCGCCGTCCCAGCTTGCGAGGCCGATGGCATCGGTACTGTCGGCGTGTGCAAACCACCCTCCGGCGATGAGCTTGTCCTGGTAGACCGCAAGCGCCGTTACGGCTCCATCAACACCGCCCGCGAGGGCGTGCCAGGCGGTTCCATCCCACAGGGCGATGTTGTTGGCGGAAACGCCTCCGGCCTGAGTGAACTCCCCGCCGACGATGAGATCGTTGCCATAGGTCGCGACGGCGTAAACCGGTCCGTTCGTGCCGTTGCCGATCACGCGCCAGCCCCGGCCGTCGAAGCGCAGGATGTTGAAGACCCAGGGATAAGACGTGCTTTGGAAGTCGCCCCCTGCGATGATCTCCCCTCGGTACTCGCCCAGGGTGAGGACCGTTCCAAAAACGCCCGGCAGGAGGTCCCACTCGGTCCCGTCCCAGCGCGCGATATCGCCGGGGAAGGCCCCGGCTGCGATGAGCTGGCCGTCGAAGACTGACAAGGCAAACACCTCCCCGCAAAGCCCGATTGCGGCGAAGCCGCCCCACCAGTGGGTGTCGTCAGGCACCGACGCTTCGGAGTCGCCGGGAGAAGATAGCCCCTGGCCACGACCCGAAGCGGACGTGACGTTGGAGCAGAGGAGCAGAGGCAGAACGAGAGCGACCGGCAAGGTAGGGATGGAGCCCGAGCGATGTGAGCTGCAGGACTTGAGGCGGCGCAGCATTGCTGGACTCCTGTCCGGACGGACGAGGGCGGGATGCGCGGTCCGGGTTCAAGGTCGTCGACCCGGTCAACGACAGCCCGACTTGATCACACGGGAACAGCAACGATGATATCAGAGTGGTCGGCCATCATCTATCCCGTGCAGGCTGAGAGGCTGTCCGGCGCGTCTTTCGGGAATTGACGAGCTTGTTGGGGTGTGATTCCTGAGGACGCTCAGGCACTGCCCGACAAGGACGGACCCACGTCCGTCAGGCCCGGGCGACGTCCCTCATCACGCTCCGCTCGGCGCACCCAGTTGCGAAGCGTCGCTGCCGAGCATCCAATCTCCCCGGCGATCGATGAGATCGGCGCCCACTGCGACTCGTGCTGGGATGCGTGCTCGGCAACCATCCGCACCGCCCGCTCCCGCACCTCCGATGAATACCTGCTCCGTCTTCCCATGACCCCATCCTCTCAAGGAATGGAGCCTCCGGCAATCCCGAGGCGATTCAGCCAGGACCGCACCGAGGATCAAACAGGATATTCCACTCCCGATCATCCTTCGATTTGTGGCCACTCTGTCGCCGATTAGTGACATACCACTCGGCGGACGGGCTGTCCCTACGGCGGATGCGATCGAGTGAAAGCGATTGCCGTTGACGTCGGCGTGCCAATCGGCTATACTACCGCCGTTCACTCCTCTGACGAATCGCTCCCGTCCCCTCGCACGACGATTCTCATTCGGAGGACTTGTCTCGTGACCCGCCCCTTCACGCTGTCAAGCACCGCACGGTTGCGCGTTCATCCGTGCTTCCGGTCCCTTCGCTTGAACAAACGCCGGCCCAAGGGCCGCGCGGCCCTTGGGCCTGACTGACAAGCTAACCAACTCACTCGCCTGTCACCATCCGAACCAGTCGTTCCCCAGTGCTTGCGCTCGAGAGACAGCTTGCTGAGTCCCCCGGGATCCTCGGTCGGCATGTGCAAAGCGCCGGGAATCCCTCAGAACCATTGACGCAGCACCTTGGAGATCAGGCAAACCATGAATCATCGCGTGAGACTCTTGCCGCTCATTATGGCGGCGTTCGCCGCCGTGATTCCCGTCGCGTCAGCCGAGGCGCAGACGGGGCAGCTCAATCCGACGCACTACTGGACCTACCACATCGACAACGTAGCGACCTCGGCCGATCCTGTCGAGGCCGGCGACCAGTTCGTGCCGCTCGTCAATCTCTATCCTCTGACGCTCCAGAGGCTCTTGAACCCGACCTGGAAGACGCACGGCCCCGTCGTCCACGCGCCGTCGGACACGGTCACCCACTATGATTGGTGGGACGTCCCGAACCGCCCGGAGCCCCGGACGGTCATCATCGATAACCAGTTCGACACAAACCTTCCCATCCAGATCTACGAGCTCGACTTCCTTCTCACTCCGACGCGGAAGTCACTGACCCCGAGTCCGCTCCCGCCGATCACCGACAAGAACCACTACCTGTGCTACCGCGCCCAAGGATCGTCTCCGGGCCTGGACGTCATCCTTCGCGACCAGTTCCACGAGCAGGGACAGCTCGTGGCGTCGCTGACGTACTTCTGCAATCCCTGCTGGAAGAGGCACTCCGGCGTGTACTATCCGATTCAGGACACCGTGACGCACCTGGCCTTGTACAGGTTGGAGATCCCTGGTTTCGGCCCGCGTTATCCGTATCTGACCGATCAATTCGTCAACAACTGGTATACCTCGGTGCGCCAGTATCCGGATGAATACCTCGTCGTTCCGACGTACAAGCACGAGCCCACGTCGACCAACAAGGCCTCCTGGGGACGGATCAAGGCCACGTATCAGTGACAGCGACCTCCGGAGCGGCGTTGCCAGGGGGCGGTCCTCGACGGACCGCCCCCTCTTCGTGAGGGTCGGAGAATCGCTTGGTCTGCCGGGAGCGGCGCAGAATGAGCACGCATCCTGAGCGTCCGTCGTTGTCGTGAATGAGAAAGCGCGGCGTGCTGCCCCAGCGGGTCGCCTCACGAATCTGCTGCTTCACCCAGGCAAGCGTGGGATTCGTCGTGACGTTGACGTGGACGATCCGGCGAGAGCCGACCTCCATGATGACGAAGACGTAAGCGACGGGGAAGAATGCGGTGTACTGCGTGAGGAAGTCGCGGGCCGAGACCTCTTTGGCGTGATTACGAGCGAAGGTGTGCCAGGCTTGATCTCCACGAGGTGCGCCGCGGCGCGAGAACATGTAGCGCCGGAACGTGCGGGCCGAATGCTGGATGCCGAACTTGGCCGCGAGCTCCTCGGCGATCTTGTCCTCGCCCCACTCGGGATGGTCGGTCGAGATGCGTCGGACGAAGGCAACGTGCTCCCGGGGAATCCGGGGACGACCGACCTTTCCCCGCGTGGACCGACGGCGCCAGAACGACCCAAAATCCCTGGCGGTGCCAGGCGATCACGGTCTCGGGCTTAACGACGATCAGGGCGCGGCTCCATGTGGGCCAGAGCCGACGGAGGACGACCCAGAACACGCAGTCCTCGGTTCGAAGCCGTACGCGCTTCTGCACCCGTTGGTAGACCGTGAGTTGCTGGCGCAGAACGGCGTTCTCAAGGGCGAGAGCCGCGCGCGATCGAAGAGCCGCCCGGACGAAGCTGAGTAGAGCCGATAGGAGTGCTCCCATAGGATCGCGGAGTGCATCATGATTCTCGGGCGAGTCGGCTCGCGCACAGGGGTACGGGTTTTCGCGGAGTACGACGGCGCCCGCTGCGGTCGCGCTCGAATGACGCGCCCCGCAAAGCGGTTGCTTAGGAGAATCATATCCTATAACTCCCAAGTGTTTGTTACAAAGCGCAGAGTTTTGGATACTGAACTCTTGCCGACAGCGACGCGACTCGATACACTCGCTGACCAATGGAGGCGATCGGAGAGCATCGTGACCAATCATTCCGGCCCGGCGCATTCCTTCGAGCCTCCCCGTCCCGGGTGCCATCCTGCTCCGCTTGTGAGGGCGGCCGGCTCCATCGATCCATGTGCGTGCACGATCACCAACCGAGGAGGACAGCGATGATCTCTCGCCAACGTATTCTCGTTACCGCGGCTGCTGCAGGCATCCTCATGGCTCACGGCATCTCGTCATTCGCTCAAGTGAATCCAGCCGACATGCGCAGTGGATCCCTCCGAGTCCTCACGGGAATCACTCCGGTGGTTATCTTCACCGTTCCAGCAGGTCAAGTGTTCGTGCTCACCGATATCGAATGGTCCACCACGGCGAGTGCCGGAGATGCTTCTCCCGTGAGCCTGAATCTCTACGGCGACACCACGGAGCGCTGGCGAATGCGCGGCGCGTACCAGTACACTGCCACGTCGTCTTTCGTCCCCCCCGTGATCCAGTCCCACTTCTCGACTGGGCTCGTATTCAATTCCGGAGAGGTGGTGAGCTTCGAGTCGGGATCGCAGCTCGCCGGGCACTCCTATTCGCTGAACTGGTCAGGGTACATCGCGCCGTCGGGCACGTCGGCCGTCGGTGATGCCGGAGTGCCGATGGCTCCCGCGATGCAGCAGAATGCGCCGAATCCTTTCAATCCCGAAACGCGAATCAACTACGCGCTCGGCACGGCCGGGGTTGCCCAACTGAGGGTCTTCGATTCCTCCGGCCGGCTCGTCCGAACTCTCGTCGACGGGCAGCAGGAAGCGGGTCAGCACTCGGTCGTCTGGGACGGGACGAACAACAACGGCACGACACTGGCTTCGGGCGTCTACTTCTACGAGCTGAATACCGACCAGGGGCACGCGAGCCGGAAGGCCCTCATGCTCAAGTGAGGCGTCTGTGTTCTGCGCGTCCCGATGTTCGTGAACGTGCCTGGACCGCCACTGGAGGTGGAGGCCAGCGGTCCGAAACCAGAATCGCGACTGAAAGGAGTGAGCATGAGCCCGGTGCGTGGCTATCAGATCGTGAGGATCGCAGCTCTCACAGGTCTCTTGTTCCTATCCGCGCAGGCGGAAGCGGAGCTTCTCCTTGACCCGAGCTTCGGCGTGAACGGCGTCGTCCGGACGGCTTTCGGCACCTGTCCGTCCCGAAAACTCAAACTCGTGCCCGCTGCGGCGATCCATCTCGACCGAGTAGCCCCGTCGGCCGCTCAGGCGCAGGGGTGAAACGACTGGCTGGCGGCGTGCGAAGTGTCCTTCCCGAAAACACGAATCACTCTGCTGAAGAAGAGCTCGCGCCGGCGATAGTCGGTCGGCATCCAAGACTGAGCTGTTCGACGGAGCGATGGCGGGGCAGAATCACAGTTCTCTGATGTGTACCGTAGGGGCGACGCGCGGCTTGGGCATGGCTCGGCTGAGCGGTTGCGCAAGAGACGAGCAGGTCGCAGTGTGGTCAGGCCGCGACGCGCTCGTAATGATGGTGGAGTCCGCCGAGATCCTCGCTCTCGATCACGTGGCCGCGATCGGCGGCGGGGGTAGGTCTGCGCGGTGAGTCATCATCTAGCCTCGCCATGAAGTCAGGCTCACGCGGCCGCCAGCTCCCCGTAGAGGTCCCCCAGCAATACTCCCTCCAGACTCTCCAGGCCCAGCGCGAACCTCGTGGCGTTTGTTTTAAGGTACCGGTATGCCCCGCCATACTTGATATGCAGCCCTTCGATCAGAAGCCCGAAGGGCTTTCTGTATATGGGCGTCAGGGTCACGCCGCGGCCCGGCATCCCTCCACCTCGTCACGGGTGTATCATTGCGGTGCCTGCTCGATGGTCCCTTCGCCCGTGAAGTTCCCGAAGGGAGGTGGCCGTGACTCGGATGTTCGCGTGGTACTGGCAGGTCTTTCTGCTCCTGCTCGCGTTTCCTTCAAACGCCCCCGCCGGCGGCTCCTGGTCCGATCGCTTCTATTTGAACGGCCCGGACGGCGAAGTCTCGGCTCTGCTCGTCCACGACGGCGCGCTCTACGCTGGTGGTCAGTTCGCGAGCATCGGCTCCATGCCGGCGCGACGCATCGCTCGGTTCGACGGATCCGAATGGTCCGCTCTCGGCAGTGGGATCAATGGGAATGTGCGCGCCCTGGCCGAATACGACGGCGATCTCATCGCCGCAGGATCCTTCCAATGGGCGGGAGATGTTCCGGCCGTCAACGTCGCGCGATGGGACGGCGCCTCGTGGCATCCGCTCGGTGATGGATTGCCCTCCGAGGCTCTCTCCCTCATCGTGTTCAACGGCGATTTGATCGCCGGTACGACGGGACACGGAGTGATGAGCTGGGACGGCACGGCGTGGAGCCGGATGGGCGGTGGGTTCCAAGCACACGTCGGGTGCCTCGCGGTCTACCAAGGCGAACTGTTCGCAGGGTCCCTCGGGTGGATCCCGGCTGGCGATGATTACCGCTACGTCTTTGTGTGGCGCTGGAACGGTTCCAGCTGGGCGCCGCTGAGCACGTGCGCCGCATTCTTCTGGACGGATTTCGGCCCAGAGATCATCTCGCTGCAGGTCGTGAACGACAAGCTCTACGCGGTCGGGACCATGGTGTTGGACGACGACGGCCACGGCGGGCTCAGCTTCTGGGACGGGACCGGTTGGAACAATGTCCCCCACGGCTGGACCACGGGCGGGTACTACGAACATGCGTGGCCGGGCGTGATTCTCCCTTACGACGGCAAGCTGCTCCTTGGCGGCTCCTTCTGGGGTACCACGGGCGGCACCTCGCACTCGATGGCGCTCTACGACGGGTCCGGCTGGTCTCCGCTGCCAGGCGGTGGGTTGCAGATCTTCGATCTGTATGGCGACTCCGGCCCCCGAGTTCACGCGATGGCGGAGTATCAGGGAGACGTCTACGTCGCCGGTGGTTTCGCTGGCGCCGGAGCTCGATCAGCAGCATCCCTCGCTCGCTGGGACGGGTCCCGATGGAGTGAAGTCGTGACCGGCGGCCAAGCTGTCAACGGGATCGTCGAGGCGTTGGCGTACTGGGATCAGAAGCTCGTCGCGGGCGGGTTCTTCGTGACCGCCGGTCAATGGACTGTGGACAATATCGCCGTCTTCGACAACGGAAGCTGGGAACCGATGGACGCCGGCATTGACGGCTACATCCGCGCGCTCGTGCCGTATGACGGCGGGGTCGTCGCCGCGGGCTACATCTGGAGCGTGAACGGCGTGCGGGTCCGCGGGATCGCGGCCTGGGACGGATCGGAATGGCGCGGGCTCGGCTCGGGACTCGGTGATGGCGACGCGGGTGCGGTCGCTGTCTGGGAGGGCGAGCTCATAGCGGGGGGCCGATTCGAACAGGCGGGCGGGGTTGCGGCGCGAAACGTGGCGCGCTGGGACGGCGCCGCTTGGACCGCGATGAGCACGGGGCTCGATGCCCGGGTGGACGCGCTCGAGGTGCACGACGGGGTTCCCTACGCCGCGGGCGAGTTTGCCGGCGGCGTGGCCAAGTGGGTTGACGGTCACTGGCAAGGGGTCGGCCGCGACTTTGGCGACAGCGTGGCGGACCTCCAGAGCACGCCACACGGGCTCTATGTCTGCGGGCCTGGCGGCCTGTGGCGATGGAACGGACAGAGCTGGGCGCGGGTCCAGATCCCCCAGGGCCAGATGACACGCCTGGGCATTCACAAGGGCAACCTGCTCGGCGCGGGATCCTTCACGATCCCGGGCCTCCCGGCGTCCGTCGGGCTCATCCGCCTAGTCGAGGGCGCTTGGCTTCCTGTCGAAGGCGCTCCCCGGAACGGCATCAACACGATTGCGGTGCGTGGGTTCGATCTCGCCGTGGGTGGGACATTCAGATCCGCGGGCGACCTGCCGGCATGGGGCGTGGCG
Organism: Candidatus Eiseniibacteriota bacterium; assembly: GCA_020052115.1. Classification (GTDB taxonomy): domain Bacteria; phylum Eisenbacteria; class RBG-16-71-46; order JAGVPR01; family JAGVPR01; genus JAGVPR01. Next base: position 6,641 of record JAGVPR010000125.1, on the reverse strand, counting down.
CTGCGGCGGGAGGCCGAGACTCCGATAGCGCCTCTGCATTTCGGCGCAAGGCGATCGGGAGCGTCGGTCAGCCTGTCGTGCGAGATGATGGACGGCGCAGAATCGCTATCGTACCTCCTCTATCGCGAGGATCCTGGACACGAGAGGACGCTGCTGACGGCCACGCCTCTCAGCGGCCGGCGCGAGTACGCGTTCAGCGACTCCACGGCGCCGCTCGGCACGGCCGATTACTGGATGGAACAGGTCTCGTACACCGGCGATCACATGGCCTGGTTCGGCCCCGCGCATCTGCCTTCCACCAGCGAGCTATGGCCGCTTCGCGACGTTCGGGCCGTCCCGAACCCGACGTGGGGGCCCGTGTCATTCTCTTTCAACCTTCCGGCCCCCCTTCGGGCGCGAATCGAGGTCTTTGATCCATCGGGAAGAACCGTCGCCACGTTGCGGAGCGGGTTCATCGGCCCGGGCCCTTGCACGGTCGAATGGGACGGGATAGGGGCCGGAGGGCGCCGACTCGCGGCGGGGGTGTACTGGATGCGTCTCGAGGCCGGCCGGGAATCGCGAACTGCGAGATTCGTGCGGGTTCGATAGCGAGACCGAACTGCGCGATGTCGACCGCATGAGCCGCACGACTACGTGGTCAGCGGGTCCAAGAGGAGTGGGGGGCCCATCGGCGCGGCTGGAATGGAAGCCCGCAGGAAGAGGTGAACGATACCGCCGCAGCCGACCATCAAGTCGGCGGTGATGGCGTGGGGACTCTCGACGGCCCAAACCGATGCGCCCTTCTGTGGGTGACCGCGCAGATTCCGGAGCACATGCAGCACGGACTCGGCGCGCGACTTCCATCTGCTACCGCCGAGAACCCGATGCGCCTCGAGGTACGCCTCGCCCACTCCGCTGTATCCGTGACACTGGGAGAGATTCGGGGAAAAGAAGTCGGGTGGATGGACGCGAAGTGCTCGCGAAGCGATGTCTGCGAATCGCGTTTCTCCCGTCTGCTCGTGGAGGCGAAGGAACAGCAAGGCGATTCCGATCGAGCCGTGGCACCACCAGGTCCACCGCTCCTTGCCTCCCGCGCTGATCGGCCAGACGAGCGCGTTGCCGGAAGTCTCTGCCTGATTCGCGAGCCAGTCAGCGCCGCGCCTCCAGGCTCGCTCGGCGGCGGGATCTCCGGTGCGGCGGGCGTACTCTGCAACGAAGTAGGTGATGCCCGCGACACCGTGCGCGAAGCCGGTCAGAACGCCTCGAGACGCGGGCGTGGAGCCCCGCGGCCAAACCCAGTACCCGCCGGGTCGTTGCGTCCTCACGAGATATCCGGCACAGCGCGACGCGAGCGCGGAGAGCGCGGGGTCTCCCAGGCGGTCGCCGCAATAGAGCGCAGCAACGCCTTGCCCTGCGGCTCCGTGCGTGAGATCCGGCCAGTCGAGGGCGCCGGTGAGTGCCCGGCGAATGAACGCCTCGATGGCCGGCGTCCTCTCGACCAGGCCGCCGGTGATCGCCTCGGCCAACGCCACCGCAACGCCGGCCTCACCGAAGTGGAGCCCAGGCATGCCTCCGTCCGGCGCCTCCCGATTTCGGACGAGCCATGCCGCTGCTCGATGTGCTCGATCCTTCGCCGCGTTGGTGCGGTAGCCGAATCGCGAAAGACGCCCGAGGATGTAGAGCACGCCGGCCACACCTCTGTTCGCGCTGCGGCGGAGTTCGTACTTGCCATTGCCCTCATGAATCCCCTTGTCATGGTCCTCGAAGGCTTCCGACGACCACAATCCCGTGGAATCATCCGCGAGCGTATGTCGAAGGAGTCCATTCAGGCCGTGACGGATCTCGCGGGCGCGGTCTCCGCTCGGAGTGCGGACCGGAACCCGGCGCGCTCCAGCCGCCTTCGTGGGCGAGGCCAGTCGCTCCGCCACGATCGCTCGCATCTCGTGAAGTGACGGGCGGCGCGCCGGCCGCCGGTCCACGCACCGAGCCGCCATCTCCACCAAACGAAGCTCCGTGCCGGATGCAAGCGCATTCCACTGTTCGATGCGATCCGACGACGCGGCAAACAAGAGGCGACGCGGATCGAGCCCGGTCAGCACCAGAAGCGTGAGCGTTCCCAAGGCGTAGACGTCGTCGGCGGTGCACGGCCGGCCACGTGCCTGTTGCTGGGGCGACATGAAGCCGGGGGTTCCAAGACCGAACGGAGGCGAGTCATCGTCGAGATTGTGCGAGAGTTCCATGTCGAGCAGGAACACGCGGCCGTTGTCGGCCACGAACACGTTCTTTGCGCTCAGGTCGCGATGGACATAGCCCGCCCGGTGCAGCAGGTCCACTGCGTCGATCGCGCCGCCGAGATGCTCCAGCAGCATCCGCTGGCGCTCCGGGCGGAGCGCGCCCCAGGGCCGCATCCGCATGACATCCTGGACGACCTGACCCAGCGCGCGCCCGTGCAAGAAGGACAGCGGGAGGTAACCGTGGCCATCGGCCTCGAAGTACTCGCCGGCGTCTGGGATCGGCACACGCCCACGCAGCCTGGCATGCACCAGCGCCTGATGCTGGAGGCGCGACCGCATGTCTCGCCCAAGATGATCGGCGAGACACCACCGGCGTCCTTCCTTGACGACCCAGATGGCGACCGACTCGCGGTCGCGGAGGGCAAGACCTCGGTACACGCATCCCTTCGGATCGGTTTTCAGGACATCGAGCAGCAGGAAGCCTGGCCCCAGGAGCCGGCCCCGTCGGTTTCCGTTTCGCCTGGACGTTTCTTCCGGAGGTTTCGACGACCGGAGCAGGCTTGAGAAAGGATTGGCTCGCCCGCGAGGCGGCACATACGGGATGCTGTACTCGTCTCGTTGTAGGCGACCCTCGAGGTCACGAATGTGCAGTGATCGGGTCCCCAGGCGATCGCGCACGATGACTGGCTTGAAGCCGCCATAGCGGGTGTAGACGACATCCCCGAGCCGCAAGTCCGTCGCGACGATGGGGCCCCGGCACCCCCGCGTCAGCTCGACCAGGGTTCCTGCAAGGCGGCGTGCGGCTGCGTTCGAGGGAGGATAGATCGTTGCGAACTTACCGACCTGGGTCGGGCCGAGGGCTCCCTCGTTGAGCAGGCCGAGCAAGGCTTCATCGCGAATGACTTTGAACGGAACGGCAGAAGCCTTGAGGGTCGGGAGAATCCTCCGGAGGATCTCGACTGCATCCGTCTGGATTGACGAGACGTGCAGCTTCCATCCTTGGAGGGGGTAGGCGTCCCCCACGACCGCCCAATTCTGCCGGCGCGTCACAGGTAGACCATGACGCTCGAGAATGCCTGCGTATGTCAGATCGACTCCTGCTGTCTAGCGCTGGGGGCGCCGGCGGCGCGGCGTCTTCTTTCGCGATTGGACTCTGCTGCGCGTGGTCTTCGCGCGCGTGCTCACGCGTGCCCAGCGAACGCTGTCCAGGTCTGCGCGACGGCGGCCCATGGAAGGCGGAGAGATCGTGTCGTCACAGCTATTCTCGCACGTCGACTGGCAGCTTCCACCGCCGCAGGTCATGCCCCCGCAAGATTCGGCGCAGGTGTTGTCGCAGGTCGAACCGCTGCAGGTCTGGTCGTTGCCGCACGGCGCCGCGTGAGGAAGAAGGGCTCCCATCACGGTTCCGGGTCGGACTTTGAGCAGACGCGCCTTGGTTGTGCGATCGAGGGACTTGACCTTCGAGAGCGCCTTCTTCGGCGCGAAGACCAGATCATGGAAGAACTCGGCATCCTTGCGCGCCATCTTCATCAAGAGAACAAGAGGATCCGACTTCGCAGCCTTCTTCATCTCACACCTCCGCGCTTGAGCATCGCGATCGACGAAACAGCACTCGCCGAAAGAACAGTCTAGGCGGGGACGCTACAGTGTCCGCGCTGGTCTCGCAAGACCGAATTGGCCCGGATGAGCGCAAAAATCATTTCGAGAGCTACATTGGTGACAAGCGCGTTGTCGAGTTGGTGCTATTGATGAGAAACGGCAACATCAGTTCCGAAAGTACGGAAACTCTTGCTCTCCCATCCGAGCGCCGCCTGCCAACGGAAGTATCACGGGCCAGAGCTACTCCTCCGAGTCATCACGCGCGAGGGTCGGGAGCCAGTAGTCCGCGGTGCCGGGAGCGGTTGGCCCCGGGCCGAGACCCGAAGCGGGGGCAGCGGCGTGGTGGGTGAGCATGAGCACAATGCGTTGCTCGCGGGGAGGTTCGGGCACAGCCCTGCGAGGCCGGCGATGAAGCCGACGAAGACCTTGTACCGGACACGCTGCGGTTCTATCCTCTTTGTGATCCAGGGGTTCACACCCGGCGACGGGAATTCCCGCGATGGAGCCCTTTCATTCATGAGCCGCTCGATCTCGCTGACGTTTCTCGGGACATCCTCGGCGCGCCGCTCGCCGCGCATGGGCTGCTTCTGCCCGCAGTGCTCGGAGGCCCGGCGGCACCGTCCGCTGCGCCGTCTCCGCGCCTCCGTTCTCCTGCGCGGGGGTCGCGAATCGCTGCTGATAGACCCCGGACCGGATCATGGACTCCAGATGCGCGGTTATCGTGAGCAGCGGCCCGAGTTCCGCGGGCTCACGGGCATTCTGCTCACGCACCTGCACTTCGACCACGTCGCGGGGCTCTTCGACACGACGCATCTGAGGCGCCCCGCGGCGACGCCGATCTGGGCCCCTGACGATCAGCACGGTCGCCTGAAGGCCGCGTTCTGGCCGCGGATCGGGAAGCCCGGCAGCCGCCGCCGCTACGTCCTGCACGGCATGCAGCCCGAGGAACCGGTGGAGATAGGCCCCTTCACGATCCGGGCCTACTGTACATTTCACACGAGCAGTCACTCGACCGTCGCGTACCGGGTGGAGGCCGGCGGCAAGGCACTGCTCTACGCCCCGGACATGGCGGATCTTCCGCAGACCGCACTTCGGGATGTGGATCGCGCGCTGGTGGATGCCGCCTTCTGGAGCCGGAGCACGAAGGGACATGCGCCCGTGACGCAGACCGTGAAGCGATGCCTGGCCGCGGGGGTGCGGGAGGTGTGGCTCACTCACGTCGGTCATTACGGACTGACACGCGATCAGCTTCGCGCGCGGGCCCGCCGGCTGGGGCCGGTGCGCGTCGCGGAGGACGGCAGCGAGATCGTCTGGAACGTGCCCGCGGCGGCGCCCGCCCGCCCGGACTTCGAAGGCGCCGCTCGCCACAAGGAGGATTCATGCGCACTATCCGGCATATCATTGAAGGCCGCCCGATCCATTCGGTGACCGTGGGCCGCACGGTCCGCGGTGTCGTTCAGGATCTGGCGGACAAGCAAGTGGGTGCGGTACCGGTGGTGGACGGCGAGCGTCTCGCGGGGATCTTCTCCGAGCGCGATCTGATCACGCGGGTGCTCGCGCGGGGTCTTGACCTCGATCGTACGCGGGTCGAGCAGGTCATGACCGTCGAGCTCATCACGGCCCGGCCCGACGAAGAGTACGGAGAGTGTCTGCGGATGATGCAGGCGGCTAAGTGCCGCCACCTGCCGGTGGTGGATCAAGGGCGGCTTATCGGGTTTCTCTCGATCCGCGATCTTCTCGTGGCCGCCGTGGACGACAAGCAACTCGAGGTCAAGCAGCTCAGCGCGTACATCCACGGCGCCTCCGCCGACCCATCCGATGCGGAGAAGCCCCCCGCTTAGCGGCGGCGCGTCCGGATCACTCCTCCGCGGACGCCCACGCCATGTCGCGGTTGCTGACGCCGCAGAAGCCGTCGGCCGAGACGGCGATGAGCCCGACCGAAACCTGGTTCGTGAACAGATCGAGTCCGCGGCGGCACGCCTCTTCGGCAGGCATGCCCGAGCCCATCCAGTCGTAGACTTGCTTGGAAAGCAGCTTTCGCGTGATCTCCTCGCCGTCTCCCGTCGCCGCGACCGCGCCGCTTCTTCCCGCGTAGAGCCCCGCCCCGAGAAGAGGCGAGTCGCCGATTCTGCCGGGGAGCATGTAGGTGACTCCGCCGGTGGAGTTCGCGACCGCGAAGCGTCCCTTTTCGTCCCGTACAACGGCGCCGATGGTGTCGCAGTCGTCCTGTTGCGAGCCCGGGAAGTTCCACTGTTCGCCGAGATCGAAGCGGCGCCTCTCCGGCCTCTCGTTCTCGAACGTGCGGGCGTTCAAGTTCGTGCGTGCCAGGCGGTACTTCTCCCGCGCGCGGTCGCTGATCGGGTCGTGGTCGGGAAAACCGTGTTGACGCGCGAAGGCCGCTGCTCCCTCGCCGCAGAGGAGCAGGTGCGGTGTCTTCATGACCTCGCACGCGACGAGGATGGGGTTCTTGACGCGGCGGATGCAGCCCACGGCCCCGAAGCGCGCGTCGGACGTCATCGCGGCGGCGTCCATCTCGATCGTGACCCCGTCGAGGCGAAGGTTGCTCCCGGTGCCTGCGTTGAAGCGCGCGTCGTCCTCCATGACGACGGCCGCCGCAACCGCGGCCTCCAGCGCGCTCTCTCCACGACGCAACGACTCGACGGCCGCGTTGCACGCGGCGGCCGGCCCATCCTTGAAGGCGGAACTCGACCCCGATCCACCATGAACGACGACAGCCCAGCGTCCTGCCATGGATCCTCCCCCGTGCGCGAGGCGCCGGAACCCGGCCCGGACCGCAGCGCGAGGAGATCGTATAGGGGTTGCCGAGAC